>CAKTKF010000174.1 GCA_934569215.1 uncultured Oscillospiraceae bacterium | reverse complement strand
GTCTTCGTCTTCGATACCGAGGTTTACTCCAACACCGGCGGACAGGCCTCCAAGGCTTCCAACATCGGCCAGGTTGCTCAGTTCGCAGCTGCCGGTAAGGAAACCAAGAAGAAGTCTCTGTCTGAGATCGCTATGAGCTACGGCTACGTTTACGTCGCTCAGGTCGCTATGGGCGCCAACCCCGCTCAGACCATCAAGGCCATCACCGAGGCCGAGGCTTACCATGGCCCGTCCCTGATCATCGGCTACGCTCCCTGTGAGATGCACTCCATCAAGGGCGGCATGACCAACTGCCAGGCCGAGATGAAGAAGGCCGTTGAGTGCGGCTACTGGAACCTGTTCCGCTTCGATCCTTCCAAGGAGACCGGCAAGTTCCAGCTGGACAGCAAAGCTCCGAAGGATGGCTATCAGGAGTTCCTGATGAACGAGGCTCGTTACAGCCGTCTGACCCGCGAGTTCCCCGAGCGTGCAACCGATCTGTTCGCCAAGAACGAAGCTGCCGCCAAGGAGCGTTGGGAGCATCTGAACAAGCTGGTCGAGATGTACAAGGACTAATCTCCCGTACTTCCGATTCTGCGCAAACGAAAACTGCCCGTCCCCGGTAACGGGGACGGGTTTTCCAAACTTTTCTGGAGGAATCATATGAAGGTACTGCTGCTCAACGGAAGCCCCAAGGCAAAGGGGAATACGGCTTATGCCCTTTCCCAGATGGCGGAGGTCTTCGCCGCCGAGGGCGTCGAAGCTGAAATTCTCCACATGGGCAATCAGCCCATCCGGGGCTGTATCGCCTGCGGAAGCTGCCGGAAAACCGGCAAGTGCGTTTTTGACGACGCGGTCAATCAGGCGGCGGAAGCGTTTCGTCAGGCCGACGGTCTGGTGGCCGCCAGCCCGGTCTATTATGCTTCCGCGAATGCTACGCTGGTGGCGTTTCTGGATCGGCTGTTCTACAGCACCGGCTTTGACAAGCGGATGAAGGTCGGCGCGTCCGTGGTGGTTGCCCGCCGGGGCGGCTGCTCTGCCACCTTTGACGAGCTGAATAAGTATTTCACCATCAGCGGAATGCCCGTCGCGTCCAGCCATTACTGGAACAGTGTCCACGGCCGCGCCCCCGGCGAAGCGGCACAGGACTTGGAGGGCATTGCCACCGTCCGGAATCTTGCCAAGAACATGACTTTTCTGATGAAGTCCATCGCCCTCGGTAAGGCACAATTCGGTCTTCCGGAGCTTGACCCCGTCTCCCCCACCCACTTCATCCGGTAAAGGAGGCCACTATGCTCTGCACCGTCACGGACATTCGCGGTGATTACGCCTACGTCAGATACGAGGACACCGGCGTCGTCTCAGAAGTCGCCATCGCGCTGCTGCCCTTCGGCGTGGACGTGGGCGATCAGCTGAAATTTGAAAATTACGAGTTCACCCGCGTCTAGGAAAATATCACAATGCCCCCAATATGCACAGTAGCGCATATTGGGGGCATTTGCCGTGGAATCACATTTTCAGCATGTTCGCTTCATAGTACAATTTGACATACATGGCAATTTTCGCATAGAGGGGTACATCCTTGCCGCCGGTGGGGGTGATGGTGATGGTACACATATCGCTGGAATAGCTCCAATCGATATCGCCCTCGGCCAGCACAGTCTCACTGTCGTCCCACAGCGTCTTGCAGTCCTCCGAAGCGTACAGCCCGATGGGGGTAAAATCCGGGTCGAGGAAATAGACGATATAGGCGTTGTCCCAGTTCGGGTCCACCCGCTCCTGGGCATAGCCGAGACAGTTGTCGTCCATGTCATAAAAGCCCAGGGTGGAGCCGGAGTTGACGCCCTCCTGGTGGTTCACAGGCTCGCCCGTGACATACTTAGCGTAAAACCACTCCTCATAATTCGCCGAAATCGTCCATTTGCCGTTGATCAGCCCCGTCTCCCGCATAAATCCGGCGAAGGTGCCGTCCACACGGATGTCGCTGGCCTGATTGGGTTCCGAAAAATCACCGCCGATGGTGATCACACCCTGACCGTTCAGCGCCGCCTTGGCATCGTCGGCGGTGGCATAGGTCGCCGCTTCCTCACAGCCCAGCAGCAAAACGCTGAGGATCAGCGCCATGATCAGCGCAATTCCCTTTTTCATCTCTCTTTTCCTCCTACATTTGATTTGTGATCGCGCCCTCTTTGTCTCTTGCCAGCTCCCGGGCGGCCATCACGGCCATGCACACCAGCAGCGGCAGCTTATCCGGCCGGTAGACGATCAGATAGGCGTTGTCAAAAACCGCATTTTCCACGGTCAAATCCATGTCGTCCATGATGGCACCCAGAATCTCGCCATTGAGCGTGACCTTGTAGTTGTGGCCGATGGTGCCGCTGTACTCCCGCAGCTCCAGCGTTCCTTCCGTCACCTCCATGGTGAAGCGATCCCGTACCAGGTCAAACTGCTTTTCCAGCGTGCCGTAAAGCTGACCGTCCTGATAGAACTTGTATGTAGCCAGCGCGTGACCCAGCTGCTTGGTCATGGTGAAGACCTCCCGGTCGTAGCCGTCCAGCACCCGCAGCTTTACCAGCGGCGCCGTGCCGTCCACGGTGTAGCGGACGTTACCGTCCGTATCCTGGACGGTAAAATGCTGCCCCGTCAGCTTGAAATCCTCGCTGAAGGTGTAGATCTGGGAGGGAGAAATTTCCTGATAGGGCAAAATCGTGCCGGTTTTCACGAAATGTTCAATGCTCTTCTGAAGCCACTCCCGCATCAGGAAGACGTCCGAATGGTAAACCAGATGACCTGCAAGGCTCTCCCCTGCGTCAGCTTCTGCCGGGAAACGGGGTTCCGTCAGCCGCTCCGAAATGGTCCCGTCCAGCATGGAATAGCTCACAAAGCCGATCATCCCGTCACGGTTCAGGTAAAAATACAGGAACTCTCCCCGGACATTCGGCCCGAAAATCAGGCTGGTATAGGGGCTTGTGGAAAATTTTCCCAGATATGCAGAGCCAAGGGGCGTCTTCTCGTTCTGAAACGCCCGGTAAAACTCCTCGATCTTCCGGGGCGCATCCATGGCAATCATGGCTCCCCCGTCCGTCATGGCATTGTAGTCCGCCGGTGACCCCATGTTGAACACCGCAATGCCAATAATCAGGATCACGGTCGCAATGGACACCGGGATGGTATCCCAGTTCCCGACAAAACAGAGCCACACCGCCAGGGCGACCAGAATCAGACCAATGATCCGAAACTTCCAGATCCGCCGCTTGATGGCAGGAGAATAGCTCACATAGGCATCCAGCTTTTCCTGCTCCTGTTTCACAATGTTTTTTGCCTGCTCCGCCGTCCGTTTCACCGGGGATTTCCCGTCAAACAGCCAGGCCAGAAAGGCAAACACCCCCGCGACCAGCAGCAGAAATACCAGCCCTACAATGGTAAGACCGTCAAACACCCCATCTCTAATGTCGATGATGACATTGTAGATGGCGTATAGGATCGTGGCCGCCGTGAGACCAAGAAAAACCTTTTTCATACGCATACCACCTCTCTATTGGATGGTTTCAGTGTATCACATTTGCGCCATCCATACAAGAGAATCTTTTCAAAAAATGCGCAATTGCGATACCGCAGCCCCGTCAGCCAGTGGCGTGCTTTCGTTTCGTACTGACAGCCATTCCCAGCAGCCCCGTTCCCGAAACGGCCAGCACCAGCGCGGCAATGACCGGCGCCGCCTCCTGTCCCGTGGGTGGTGGCTCCTGGTCGGCGGTCATTGTATGGGGACGGACCGTGATCTCCCAGATGTCCTCGTAGGGCAGCTCGATCACAAAGGGCGGTATTGCGTCATTCCCCGCTGAAATTCCGGTCTGCTTGATCAGATACAGCCCCGGCAACAGATTGGAAAAGAGCGCGCCGCCCTCTTCGTCAAAAGGAACCGTTATTCCCTCCGCCGCTTCATGCTCCGCCAGCC
>CAKTKF010000173.1 GCA_934569215.1 uncultured Oscillospiraceae bacterium | reverse complement strand
GCCGAAAACCTCCACGCCGAGACCATTCAGGATCTTCAGCAGCTCCGTCATGGTCAGCTCCACGCCCTTTTTGTAGGCGGCGTCTTCCGTAGGCTGGTTCAGGGCGCGCTCCAGATTGTCGTAGATGGGAAGCATCTTCGTTACGGCGTCGGCCTTGCCGTTGCCGTAGGACTGCTCCTTCTCTTTCGTGGTGCGCTTGCGGAAATTGTCATATTCCGCTGCCAGACGCAGCCGGGCGTCATGCTCGGAATTGTATTTTTCCTCCCAGGGGTTGGTCTCCTTCTGCTTCGGTTCCTCAGGGGCTTTCTCCTTCGGGGTTTCCTCCACAGCTTCCTGAGGTTTTTCCTCCAGGGTCTGCTTCTTTACTTCTTCTGTTTCCTTTTTTGCCACGTCTGTGACCTCCTGTCCATTTGCAGGGTGGGGGAAAACCTCCGCTTTTGCGATTCGGGGATTTTCCCCGGCCCTGCCTGATTTACTCTATTCTTTCGGCGGCTCCGGCAGCTTTGGCTGCTGGGGCTGCTCGGGCTTGCCGAACATCTTGCTCAGGCTCTCGGCGAAGTAGCTCAGGCGCGCCGTCACCTTGGCGTAATCCATTCGGGTGGGGCCGACCACGCCGATCATGCCCTGCATTCCGTCGCCGATGTCAAACTTGGTCATCACAACGGAGGTGTCCTTCAGCTCATCCGCCACGTTTTCGGGGCCTACCAGCACCTTGGTGCCGCTCGCGCCCTCCATGACGGCGGGAAGGTTTGCCAGCGCCTCTTCGTCGATGGAATCCATCACCCGCTGGGCTTTGTCCACGTCCCGGTATTCCGGCAGGCTCAATAGCCTTGCCTGTCCGGTGACGGCCACGCTGGTGGAATCGCTGTTTTTCAGCGTCTCCTGGGTGAAGTCCAGGATCACCGGCACCAGACTTGCCGCGGCGCCCGCCGAACGCATCACTTTTTCCATCAGTTCGGCGGTGAAGCCCTCCAGGGGAATGTCCGTCATGCTGGCGTTCAGCACCGCGCTGAGGAGCTTCAAATCCGTTTCGCTGACGTTTACCGGCAGCTTGATGAGCTTGTTCACCACCTGCTCGCCGCCCAGCATCAGCACCAGGATGAAGCTTCCCTGTCCGGCCAGGATCAGGTCGAACCGCTTGACGCAGGCGCTGCCCTGTCGGGACGCGGCGGAGATGGCGGGAAGATCGGTGGCCTGAGATACCAGCTTTGCCACCTTTTCCACCATTTTATCCACCCGCTGCATCTTTTCCTCGATGGCGCTGCTGATGGACTTGGTTTCGTCGATGGACAGGCGGTAATCCATCATCAGCTCGTCAACGTACAGCCGGTAGCCGGCGGCGGAGGGGATGCGCCCCGCGCTGGTGTGGGGCTGCTCCAGATAACCCATGGTGGTCAAGTCCGCCATTTCGTTGCGGATGGTCGCGGAGGAATACTTCATGTCCGGCAGCTCGGTAATGGCCTTGGAACCAACCGGCTCCGCCGTGCGGATATACAAATCCACCACCGACCGCAGAACCTTCTTTTTCCGCTCTGTCAGTTCCATCGTATTCCTCCTTTTCCTTTTGTCTTTAGCACTCCATCTCTCTGAGTGCTAAGCACACTATACCGCAGAGTGCCAAAAAAGTCAATAGGTCGTTTTTGAATTATTCTTGAACATTTCGGGAAATTGGGGCGATTTTGGAAATCTCTCCCCGGGTTTGCCCCGGGAAAAGCGCTTGGAATGTGAAATACCCTTGAATTTTTCTTGAATTCTCCCTCCGGGGGTGGAAGTTTTCGTTTCTTTGTGCTATACTGTACGATACAGTATTGTGCGGGGGTCTGCCCCGAAACCGATTTTTGGAGAGAGAGCTTATGCTGGAATTATTGGCGCCCGCCGGGTCAATGGAGGCTCTGCGCGCGGCCGTTCAGAACGGCGCTTCCGCCGTCTACCTCGGCTGCGGCGCATTCAACGCGCGGCAAAGCGCGAAAAACTTTACTCCCCAGACGCTGGTGGAGGCCATTAAATACTGCCATGTCCGGGGCGTGCAGGTTCACCTGACCCTTAATACCCTCGTCTCCGACCGGGAGATGACCGAGGCGGGGGAGCTGATCCGCCACGCGGCACAAAATAATATCGACGCCTTTATCGTTCAGGACCTGGGCGTGGTGCAGCTGTGCCGGCAGATCGCCCCCGGCGTTCCCATCCACGGCAGCACCCAGATGACCGTCCATTCTCTGCCCGGCGTGCTGCTGTGCGCCGCCATGGGCATGAAGCGGGTCGTGCTCAGCCGGGAGCTGAGCCGGGAGGAAATCCGCTACATCTGCGCCAATTCTCCCATTGAAATCGAAGTCTTCGTCCATGGCGCGCTGTGCATGTGCTATTCCGGCCAGTGCTACATGTCCGCCATGATCGGCGGCCGCTCCGGCAACCGGGGCCGCTGCGCCCAGCCCTGCCGCCAGAGCTACGGCTACACCCACTGGCAGGAAAAATACCCCCTGAGCCTGAAGGACAACTGCCTGATTCCCTATCTGCGGGAATTGCAGGAAATGGGCGTGGTTTCCCTGAAGCTGGAAGGCCGGATGAAGCGGGCGGAATACGTGGCCACCGTTACCACCGTCTACCGCAAGGCGCTGGACGAGATGACCGTCACCAAGCCCATGATGGACGCCCTGTATACCGCCTTTAACCGTCAGGGCTTCACCGACGGCTACTATACCGGCCGTATTGATACCAAAATGTTCGGCGTCCGCCAGGAAACCGCCGACGATCCCCAGTGGCTCCAGGCCGCCCGGCAATCCTACGAAGCAGGGGAGACCCCCCTTGTGGACGTCCGCTTCCAGGCCATGGTCACCGTGGACGGCAGCTGCGTCATCGCCACCGACCCGGAGGGGCGGACATGCCGTTCCGACGGCCCCGTGCCGGAACGCGCCCAGAATATCTCCATCACCGGGGCGATGCTCGCCCAGCGTGTCTCCAAAACCGGCGGCACGCCCTACCGGTGCGTGGAGGTGCGCACCCGGGTGGATCCCGGTCTCATCATCTCCGCCTCCGCCATCAACGCCATGCGCCGGGACGTGCTGAATCAGCTCACCGCCATCCGCGCCCGGCGGGAGGAGCAGGTGCTGCGCAAGCCCAAGCCCGTGCCGCAATTCAAGGGCGAAACGGGTCTGCCCGGCCTGACCGTTCAGGTCACGTCACGGGAGCAGCTGACCCCCATGCTTCTGGATCTGGAAACCACCATGCTGTACGTTCCTATCCACATATTACTTGCCGACGGGGAGCTTTGCGCCCGGCTGGTGCAGCGGGGACGTCTGGCGGCGGTGCTGCCCAGAATCGTCCACGACGGAGAGCTGCCCCGGATCAAAAAGGGTCTGGACGTCCTCCGCGCCGCCGGCGTCCGGGACGCGCTGGTGGGCAATCTGGGCCTGATCGCCCCCGTGCGGGAGGCGGGAATGCGGGTTCACGGGGATTTTGGCCTGAATATCTACAACTCCGCTTCCATGAACGTCATGCGTTCCCTGGAAATGGCCTCCGCCACGGTGAGCTTTGAAATGACCCTGCCCCAGATACGGGACATGAGCAAGGCGGTGAACGCCGAGCTGATCGCCTACGGGCGGCTGCCCCTGATGGTGACGGAGCATTGTCTCATTCACAACAAGACCAACGAATGCACCTGCCATCTGAAAGCCACCCGCCTGATCGACAAAACCGGCGCGGAGTTCCCGGTCATCCGGGACGGCGACAGCTGCCGCAGCGTGCTGCTCAACGGCAAGAAGCTGAGCTGGCTCGACCGCCAGGACGATCTCGCCAAGCTGGGCTTATGGGCGACGCGGCTGTACTTCACCACGGAAAATTCCAAGGAAGTGGACCGTGTGCTGAACGATTACATGAACCCCGAACCCCTCGACCCCGGCGCGTGTACCCGGGGACTGTACTTACGGGGTGTGGAATAA
>CAKTKF010000172.1 GCA_934569215.1 uncultured Oscillospiraceae bacterium | reverse complement strand
CGCCAGCACACTGTAAGCGCCGCTGGTCAAGGATGCAAACGCAAGCGCCTTTTCCATCCGCTCGCCGGTGCTTGCCAGGGTGTAAATGGCGGTCAGGGTCGGAACCTCCGCCAGCAGACCGGTATCGTACTCCGCGTAGGCGTAGACGGAGCCGGTGAAGGTGTCCGGCACCGGAACCGTCACTTCTCTGTCAGACCAGTCCCCCAGCTGCCATTCTTCGTCCGTAAATTTGTTGTCCTTGTTGGTTTCCTCGCCATAACTTCCGGAAAGGCGGAAGGTGTCGGTGATCAGCCATTCCGACTGAGGCAATTCCCCCGACACCGTCGCGGCGGCGCTGACCGTGGTTTTGCCCACAAACCGCAGTCCCGCCTGCTCGACGCAGAAGGTGTAGTCGCCCTTGGGCAGCTCCAGCACGCCGTCGCCGTCGTCCGTCCACTGCTTTCCGTAGGCGTTTTCCGCCGTGACGGAAACGCCGGGGTAGTTGCCGTCGGAGTACGCCGCCGACCCATCCGTGAAGCGAACCGGGTAGCGCTCGCCGGTGAGGGAATTTTCATAGTTTTTGACCGCGTCATTTAAGCTTGCCGCAAGGGTCTTAGCGGACTCACCGTTGATGCCTACGAACAAATCCCGGGCGGTGCCGTATTCCTTTTTGGCGGCCGCCTGGACGTCGCTGTCCTTTTTCTTGTAATCCGCCATGGCGCGCATCAGCTGCTTCAGTCCGTCGCTGGGCTTGCTGCTTGTGTCCTCGCTGAAGCGCAGATACCCAATGGATGCCGCGCTGACAGACAGATCGTAATTGCCGTTTTCGTCACTGCGAGTAAAGTTGCCCGTTACGCCGTCGATGGCGGAGATCATGCCGGTATCCAGCCCCGTGAAGGTGTGTCCGCTGGCACTCAGCGCTTGGGCAGCGGTCTGCCCCGCCGTATAGGAAACGTACTCCGGCTCGATGACCAGCTTTCCCCCGGCCTCCGCTACGAGAATAAACCCGTTTTCCGCCGCAGCGGCCGTCACCGGCAGGCAGCCGATGAGCAGCAACGCGGAAAGCAGCAGACACGCAAGGCGCTTTCTCAAATTCTGTTTCATTCGTTTTCCTCCTAGTACAGGCACTGAACCCATTTTATCCACACCCGGCGGTACCATTTTACATTCTTTTTTAGGCTCCCCCGGGTATCGTCGTAGAATTTCAGCGCCGACTCTCTTTGCGTCTGAGTGAGCGCGTGGCTGCTGAACAGGGCGAGGTCATTCAGGCGGATGGCCTCTTCCAGCGCCGACGCGTAACCGTCGCCAAACCGCCGTTTCGCCGGTTCCAGCAGCGCCCGCATGGAGCCGTTTCCTCTGCACAGACCCAGCTTTTCCAGCAGCACCGCCGTGTCCGCAAAAATCCAGGAAACAGCTTCGTTTATGTCTTCAAGCTGGTATTTCCGCTCCCTGCGTTTGCGCAGCATTTTCCTTCTGAGCAGCAGGAGCAGAAGCAGAAGGAGTATGGCCAGAAGCACCCAAAGTGCGCCCAGCAGCACGGCTTTGGTAATTTTCGTCACGGTGCCGCCGTCCGGATCCGGATTCTCGGAGGGATCCTCTCCCGGGGTCGTCTCCTCCGGCTGGGTCTCCGATTCGGCGCTGTCCGAATCCCCCTCATTGGGGTTTTCCTCCGGCTTCTGTTCCGGCACTTCCCCCAGTCCGGGGGTCAACTCCATGGGGATCCAGCCGATCCCGTCCTGGTAGACCTCCGCCCACGCCCGGGCGCAGCGGCTGTCCACGGTCAGCGGCTCGTTCGCCTGGGCAGCGGCGGCCATTTCTTCCGAAATAACATACCCTTCGGCGTACCGCGCCGGGATTCCGAAATAGCGCAGGGTCATAACCGCCACCGCGGCATACTGGAAGCTCGTTCCCTTCGCCGCGGCCAGGGGCAGCTCCATATCCTCCGGCGTTCCCTCCTCCGGGAAGCACCGGTTCAGGAAGTTCAGGGTGCATGTCTGCGCCTGGGGCAATGTCAGATTTTCCCATGAGCCGTAGCCCGCCGCAGTTTCGTCCCAGAATTTTCCCAGCATTTGCGTCACGCTTTCCGGAACCCGGAGATAATTGCGGTACACAAAGCTGCGGTAGGCGCTTTCCGCCTTCCGGAATTGCAGAACCCGGGCGTCATCGGAGGTTTGCAGATACGATAGGGTCTGTTCGATTCCGTTCCCGCCGCCGGTTGTCACGGAGTACCGGTACGTTCTCTCCCCGTCGGAGGAAAGGCTGTCCTCTTGCAGATTTTCCGCCGGTAAATCCCCCGTATTTCGCAGGGAGAAGGGAACATATTGGTAAGCGCTGCACGCGCCGATATTCTGAATCAAAACGCTGCCCGTTTTTCCGTCCGTTCCGGCAGCGGCCGACGCATACTGCGCCGCCGGGTGGAAGGCGTTTTCGTTCAGCCAGTATAAAAGCTCCTGATTTTGCGCCAAAACGGCGGAATCCACCGTTTTCCAGGTGTCGCCCTCCAGCGCAGCCCCAGTGAATCCCCGCAGATACAGGGTCTCCGGGTTTGACATGGTCACTTCCAGTCCCGGCCGGGTACCCTCCGGCTTCTGATAATCCGTGAAGTCTCCCTCGGGCAGTACGGTGTTTTTCGTCTCATAGCGATAGGCATGCATCGCCTTGCGGCCCTCTTCGCTGATCTTTTGCGTCCAGCCCTGCACGCCGGGAACCGACGCGCAAAGCATCAGCAATCCCGCTGCAATTCCGCAGAGAATCCAGCCGGCTGTGACCGGGAACGCCGCTTTCCGGTTCTGCCACCCGCTGTAGATAAGAATCAGCGCGGCCGCCACCAACGCGGCCAATCCGGGAAGCACCTGATTTGTCTTGAAAACCGCCATCCCCGCCAAAGCGGCGGCAGGCAGCAGCACTGCCAGCGCGACCGGCACTCGGCCGCTCAGCCAACAGCAGAGCAGCGCGGCGGCGCTGGCAGCTGCCACGGCAAACAGCGTCAGACACAGCCCGCTTTTCTCCGCCGGAAGCTGCGTCTCCCACTTGGGAAGCACCCAGCCCGTCCCGGCGGTATAGGTATTGCGCATCTGATTCCAGAACAGGCGATAACCTTCCAGCACCTGCTGTCTGCCGATCATAACCAGCAGAAACAGGATAGCCAGCACCCCGGGGAAAAACCACTGCTGCTTCCGAAACCGGATCGTCACGCCGTAGGCAACGCACACATACCCGCCCGCCGCCAGCAGGATGGGCAGGAGGTTTCCCGTCCGGAACCCTGCCACCGCCGCAAACGCGAACAGCAGCGCCCCGCAGGCCAGCATTGCCGCCAGCATCTGGAAAATCCATCCGCCGTCCGGCGAACTCTCAGGTTGGCGCAGGTGCATCCCCTGTTTTATTTTTGAGGTCAAGGCTTTCGCCTCCCTTACACGTCAATTTCTCCTAACTGTTCCCGATACCGCCCCACGTCGAAGGGAATGCTCCCCTCCAAGGGCGACTCCCCGCAGAGCAGCGCGGTGACATGTCCCAGCCGCTGCATCTGCAATACATCGGCGCAGGGTTCCTCCCCGATGTACACCATATGCCCGCACAGGGCGTCCGGCCGGGTCTGCACCAGAAGGGACGCGCCGCCCACGCCACTGCTCCGTCCTGCGGCACGCAGCAGACTGGGGATAACGCCGACCAAATCCTCCATGGCGCAGATCTCATGCAGGACGCAGATGTTGCCCTCCGTATCGTTCCATCCCAGCATGAACTGGACGCCGCCGTCCGCCAGGCTCCGGCACACGGACACCACCGCTTCCGCCTGAGCGTCAATGCGTCTGACATTGCCGGACTGCCCCGTTCTCTCCCAGAACACCAGCACATTGCGGGTGATGGGCAGCGCCGGATCCCGGACGATCAGCCGGTCGAATTTGCCGCTGAGCTTCCAGTGGATCTGCCGGATGCTGTCGCCGGGGACGTATTCCCGAATCTGGAAGGTCTC
>CAKTKF010000171.1 GCA_934569215.1 uncultured Oscillospiraceae bacterium | reverse complement strand
CTGCGTGTAATGTCCGTCGAAATGTGTAGGCGTCTTTATTCCCCTGTTTTTTCACTTTTTTTGTGGTATCCTTGCGCTAACCAATAACAAGAAAGAAGTGGTCATATGTTGGGAACCCGAATTGCGGCGCTGCGCCGGGAGGCGGGATTAAGTCAGGCAGAGCTGGCACAGCGTCTGCAAGTCAGTCCAAGCGCACTGGGAATGTACGAGCAGGAGCGGCGGGAGCCGTCCATGCAGACCCTGGTCAGGCTGTCCCGGGAGCTGGGGGTCACCACGGACTATCTGCTCACGGGAACCCCGGCGGAAAAGGAACGGGAAGAATTGGAGGAAATGCTGCTGGGTCGTATCCGCGCCGCAGATCAGCGGCTGGAGCAGCGCCGGGAGCGTCCTTTTTCCCGGGAAGAGCTGGCAGTGTTGTTTGCCGCCATGCTGATGGATGCGTGACGATTTCCCATTGACTGTCCCGCCTGAATTCGTTATGATTACATACGGAATCAAAGGGAGGGATCGTCATGGAAGACGCCTATTTTATGGACGAAGCGCTTGCTCTGGCGCGGAAGGCCGCGGCAGACGGCGAAGTGCCGGTGGGCTGCGTGATCGTCCGGGGGGACACCGTCGTCGGCCGGGGACGCAACCGCCGGGAGACGGACAAGTCCGCCCTCGCCCACGCGGAGATAGAGGCCATCGGGGAAGCCTGTCGGCATCTGGGCGGCTGGCGGCTGTGGGAGTGTACGCTGTACGTAACATTGGAGCCCTGCCCCATGTGCGCCGGGGCCATTATCAACGCCCGCATCCCCCGGGTGGTCTACGGCGCTTCCGACCGGAAATGCGGCGCGGTAAATTCGGTGTGCAGCCTGTTTTCCATGGCGTTCAACCATCACCCGCAAGTGGAAAGCGGCGTCCGGGAAGCCGAGTGCGGCGCGCTGCTGACGGAATTTTTCCGCAGTCTCCGGGCGGAGCTGCGTTCCAGACCCAAGTGGAAGCCGGGGAGTAATACATAGGTTTTCAGCGTCATTTTTCGACGCTGACGAGGTTTTTCGACATTTCTTTACGTAAGGAGGGCGGCGTATGGGCAGCAGAGCGCTGCGGGTGGGCGCGGCAGCAATTCTTTGCGCCCTTACCTTACGGCTGTTCGCTTCGGGGCTTCCGAAAAAGCTCCTGTCGTGGCTGACAAGCCCGGATACCGCCGCCTTCCTGATCTACTTAGAAACCGGACGAGATGTCCGGTTTTCGCCGTCTCAGGAGGCTTTTTCGGTGGATTTCGTGGAATCTCCGCCCCCTGCGGCACCGCAGCCCACCGAGCCGCCCCTTCCGTCCTTTTCTGACCCGGAAACGGTGAAGCTGTACTACGCCTGTTCCGTCAGCCCGGATATCGGGGCGCTGATGGAGCAGCCCCTGCGCTGGGACTTGACCGGCGACCAGCCCACGGTGCTGATCATCCACACCCACTCCACGGAAAGCTACACCCGCCGGGGCGAAGCCTACACCGAAACCTCCGCCTACCGAACCCTGGACGGCAATTTCAACATGCTCTCCATCGGCCGCCGGGTGCAGGCGCTTCTGGGGGAGAACGGCATTGTCGCCATCCAGGACACGTCTCTCCACGACTACCCGTCCTATAACGGCTCCTATGTAGATGCCCGGAAGTCCATCCAAAAGCTGCTGAAGGAATACCCCACGATTCAGATGGTGCTTGACCTCCACCGGGACGCCTCCGGCGGGGCGAGTCAGATGCGCACCCTCGCCCAGGTGGACGGCCGGGACAGCGCCCAGCTGATGATCGTCGTCGGCACGAATTACAATACCTGGGAGGACAATCTCTCCCTGGCGCTGAAGCTCCACGCCCAGCTGGAAACCACCTGCCCCGGAATCACCCGTCCGTTACAGCTGCGCGGCCAGCGGTTCAACGAGGACTTGTCCCCCGGCGCTCTGCTGATCGAGGTAGGCGCGGCCGGAAATTCCCACGACGAGGCGCTGACCGCCGCCGGAGAACTGGCAAGAGCCATTATCGCGCTGGCAAAGGGAACCCAGCCGCCGGAGGAAGAATAAAAGCATTGCACAGATTTGCGGGGTGGCCGTAAAACAGGGAACGGAGCATATCGGTACGGATACGCTCCGTTTCCCGTTCCAACATAC
Organism: uncultured Oscillospiraceae bacterium; assembly: GCA_934569215.1. GTDB lineage: Bacteria > Bacillota > Clostridia > Oscillospirales > Oscillospiraceae > Faecousia. Next base: position 1,820 of record CAKTKF010000171.1, on the reverse strand, counting down.
GCACCCCCTTGGCTCTCCCTCCGGGAGAGCTGTCACCGAAGGTGACTGAGAGGGCATTGCGCCCTAGGTTCCCCTCTCCGTGTCCATTTTTATGGGTACAGTTTTGTGTCAACATACGTACCCCCTTGGCTCTCCCTCCGGGAGAGCTGTCACCGCAGGTGACTGAGAGGGCATTGCATCCAAGTTTCCCCTCTCCGTCCTCGCTTCGCTCGGCCACCTCTCCCAAAGGGAGAGGCAAGGGAGGCTTGCACGGCAAGGGGTGCGGCTTTTTTAAAACAAATTCCACCAGGACGCCCCATGCGCCAGCCCCATGGCTTCCACCTTCCGGGAAAGGGCGGCGCAGCCGGCGGCGAAGTCGGTCTCCTCCCGGGCGGCGGCGTAGACCTCCACCTGGGCGAACAGAGCGTCGATCTCCTCCATGGGCGTGTGGTCGGCAAAGCAGGCGCCCAGATGGCGGCTGCGCCCCCAGGCGCCCCGCGCCTGAAGCATCAGCGCTTCTCCCTGCGCCATATCTCCCTGAAGCGCCGTTTTCGCGGCGTTTTCCAAATCCCGGGCGATCGGCTCATGGCACTCGGCCATGCCCCAGGTGGCGGCAATGCCCCCCGCCAGCAGAACCAGAAGCAGAGCAAATCCAATCCAACTGCGTTTCATCTGCCGTACTCCTTTCCCAGCCACACGACCTTGTTTCCGGCGTCCACCGTCAGAAGCAGAGTGTCCGCGATTTCCGCGCGGTGCTCCCGCAAAACCTGCTTCAGCCAGGCCTCATCCTTCCCGGCTCTGCCCAGATTTTCCCGGGACAGAAAGCCGTCCTCCACGATGGTCACCGGGAGAAACTGGGGCTTGGGATGCAGCCCGGCATCCTTGGCGCTGGCAGGGCGCTCCTTGGGGAAGGGAAACACGGACAGGTTTCCGTCCGTTTCCAGAATGGCGTACTGCACGGCGGTGATGTCCAGCACGTCCTTTTCCCGCAGATGTCCCGTCAGCTCGTCCAGGGTGACCCGGGTGCGGCGGAGATTGTCCTGCACCAGCTTTCCGTTTTCAATCAAAATCACCGGCTTGCCGCACAGCAGCTGCCGGAACTTCACACTGTATAAAATCAGCCCGGACAGCACCAGCTCCGACCCCAGAACCGTCAAAATCGGCACCAGCCCGGAATACAGAGGAATCGCCCCGTCCTGCATGGGAATGGCGGCCAGATTTGCCAGCAGCATGGTCACCACGAACTCCGTAGGCTCCATCTCCCCGATCTGCCGTTTCCCCATCAGCCGGACGCAGACGATCAGCACCAGATACAGCGCGATGGTGCGCACATAAGACATAATCAAAAATCCGTCACCTCTTGAAAACTAGGGTTCCCAAAAGATGGCGGGATATGCAAAATTTCTCCCGGATGGCCAAGCCATCCGGGAGAAAGCTATGTCCTTGTTCGTTCAGCGTATCTTTTCCCCATTCAGCACCGCTTCCACCAGGGTGTCCCCGTGGTAGCGCAGCGTCAGAAGGAAAAACGGGGCGTTCTGCCACAGCAGATCCAGAAAAATCCGGTCGCCCTCCCACTTGGGCAGGGTGTCCAGGAATTCCCGTTCCACCCATTGCAGATCGCCTTCATTGCATTGAATCATTTCCCCCGTAAAGCCGTCGGCGGTGAACAGGTACATGTATTCGCCCTCGCAGGTGTCGTTCAGGAATGTTACCACGCCCCGGCATTGCCAGGAGGTCAGGGTCAGACCGGTCTCCTCTTTCGCTTCCCGCAGAAGGCACTCGTCCGGGGATTCTTCGTTCTCGAATTTCCCGCCGATGCCGATCCACTTGTCCTTGTTGAT
>CAKTKF010000170.1 GCA_934569215.1 uncultured Oscillospiraceae bacterium | reverse complement strand
TCTCCTTTCCTTAGCCTCTTGCGGAAGCCTTCTGGGGATTTCTGCCGGAAGCCTTCTGCGGGTTCTTGCTGATGCCGAGCTCGACATTCTTGACCTTGTTGTTCTTGACGGTGTTGCGGATGTAGACCAGACCGCCCTTGGGGCCGGGGATGGCGCCGCGGATGACGATCATGTTCAGCTCTGCGTCCACCTTCACAACGTCCAGGTTCTCGATGGTGACCTGCTCATTGCCCATCTGGCCGGCGCCGATCTTGCCGGGGAAGATACGGGACTGATGAGAGGATGCGCCCATGGAACCGGCATGACGGTGGACAGGGCCGCCGCCGTGGGTCATGGGGGTGCGGCCGGCGCCGTGGCGCTTCACAACGCCCTGGTAGCCATGGCCCTTGCTGATGCCGGTGACGTCGATCTTGTCGCCGGCAGCGAAGGTGTCCGCCTTGACCTCGTCGCCGACGTTCATGTCGGCAGCGCCGTCCAGCTTGAACTCCTTCAGGTACTTCTTGGGGGCAACGCCGGCCTTCTTCAGGTGGCCTGCCTCCGGCTTGCTGAGCTTCTTCTCGGCGACGTCGCCAAAGCCCAGCTGGACGGCTGTGTAGCCGTCGGTCTCAACGGTCTTCTTCTGGGTAACGACGCAGGGGCCTGCTTCCACGACGGTCACAGGGATCACCTTGCCGCTCTCATCGAAGATCTGGGTCATACCCACTTTTTTGCCGATGATTGCTTTCTGCATGGTTTGGTTTCTCCTTTTTTATAGGTTATTGGTCGGCAGCCCATTGGGAGGCCAGCCGACATGACCCGTCCGCCCGATGCCAGACAGTGCGGGCTGCCATAACTTCGCTTGCGCGCCGTTACAGCTTTATCTCAATCTCAACACCAGCGGGAAGATCCAGGCTCATCAGAGCTTCGACGGTCTTCTGGTTGGGGTTGAGGATATCGATCAGACGCTTGTGGGTTCTGCGCTCGAACTGCTCACGGGAGTCCTTGTACTTGTGGACAGCCCGAAGGATGGTGACGACCTCCTTCTTGGTGGGCAGCGGGATGGGGCCGGAAACCTGGGCGCCGTTGCGCTTTGCGGTCTCCACGATCTTTGCAGCGCTGGAGTCGATCAGCTGGTGATCGTAAGCCTTCAGCCGGATGCGGATCATCTGGTTTGCCATATTTGTTTTCCTCCTTGAATTACGTACTCAGTTTGCGTAGTGTCTGGGTACGGTCGAACTGCATTTGTCCGCGCCGCCGTGCGTATCATTCCGAGCCATGAAAAATGGCCGACCGAGGCCGACCCTTCTTCCGTTCCCGGCGATATACGCCAGCGCTTCCAGAAGCAGTTCAGCCGCCCGATGACCGGACATACTCCGCGGAAGTTACCGTTTTTCAACGCAATCTCCCGCATCATCGCATTGCACGCGCAGAATCTCCCTACACGCGCCCGATTATGATACCATCTGTTTCCCCATTTGTCAAGAACTTTTTCAGAATTTTTCACGAAGTTTTGTATTTATTTTCGGTGAAAACAGAGAAATCTTATGCCTTCCGCCAGGGTTCTTATAAAGACACGATTCCAGTTGCAATTTGCGGCAATCCATATTAAAATAAAGCAGGGGGATGAAAATGATAAAGTACGACCGTCTGTGGCAGACCATGAAGCAGCGGGGCGTTTCGCAGTATGATCTTTATACCCATTATAATGTAAACCGCTCCCAGCTCAATCGGCTCCGGCACAATGAAAACGTGGAGATCAATACCATCGACAAGCTCTGCAACATCCTGCAATGCCGCGTCGAGGACATCATGGAGCATTTCCCCGACGATAACCGGTTCTGATACCACAAAAAGCGCCTCTGCCATCGGCAGAAGCGCTTTTTCGTTATTTCAATTCCCAAGCCTTGACCTGACTTGCCTTCTCGTACAGCTTCAGATAGCTCTCGTACCGGGTCTTTTCGATCTTCCCTTCCCCGCAGGCTTCCCGAACAGCGCAGCCTGGCTCTTTACGGTGGGTGCAGTCGTCGAAGCGGCACTTTCCCAGGTATTCCCCGAAATCCGCAAAGGCGTATTGGAGATTCTCCTTCAGGATCACGTCCATTTCGTCGGTGTCAAAGGAGGAAAAGCCGGGGGTGTCCATGACGAAGGTGTCGTTGCCTAGACTGTACAGCTCCACATGCCGGGTGGTATGCCGCCCCCGGCCAAGCTTTTCGGAAACCTCTCCGGTGGAAAGCTTCAGCTCCGGCGCCAGGCGGTTGAGAATGCTGCTTTTGCCCACGCCGGAATTTCCGGTGAAGGCCACCAGCTTGCCCTGAATCAGCGTCCGAAGCTCCTCCACACCGCCGCCGGTTTCGGCGCTGGTGCAGATGACGGGAAAACCGGCGTTGCGGTAGATCCGCACCAGATCCGCCGCCGGGTCAAGGTCGCACTTGTTGACGCACAGGTAGACCGGCACCTCCTGATCTCCCGCGATGGACGCCACCCGGTCGATGAGAAACGGCTCCGTTATCGGGTTGACGTTGGCGGCGAACACCACCAAAGCGTCAATGTTGGCGACGGCGGGGCGAACAAAGCAGTTGCGCCGGGGCAGCACCTTTTCCACCATGCCCTTCCCCCGTTCCACGGTGATGTTCACCATATCGCCGGTGAGGGGCGTGCAGTTTTCCTTTCGCAGAATGCCCCGGGCGCGGCAAGTGATCACCGCGTCTCCCGTCTGCACGTCATAAAATCCGCTGATGGAACGGACGATCCGCCCGGTACGCTGTTTTTCCATACTCAATTAAACGGCACTTCCTTGGACTGGTAGTATTCTCCGTCGATGTAAATATCATAGGTCTGGGTTCCGGTGCCTGTCAGGTCGCAGACAAAGCTGGAGGTTCCCGGCACGATCTCCCGGGACTCGATGACCTCCTTGCCGTTCAGGAAAATGCTCAGGATGTACGATTCGTCCCGTTCAGGCAGGGAGAACTGCACCCCGATGGTCACCGGCTCGTTGGGATCCTTGGGAGTCGTGGCCTGGGTGGGGCCGGTGGTTTCCTCCGGGCCTTTGGAGATTTGCAGAACGATCTCCGTATTGACGTCGATCTCCGCGTTTTTCGCCGCGGACTGGTGAATGACCTCGCCCTTAGGCTTGAGGCTCTCCACTTCCTCGGTCTTGATGTTGCTGAAGCCCGCCTGACCCAGCAGCTCCTTGGCCTTGTCCACATCCAGCCCCATCACGTTGAGCATTTTCGCCGTGATCACATCCGGGCCGGTGCTGACGTAGATGTACACCGTCTGTCCCGCCGTCATTTCCGTACCGGCGGAGGGTTCCGTGCGGATGACCTGCCCCACCTCGTATACGTAGCTGATCTCGTTGCGGGTGATGGGTTCAAAGCCCTGCCCCAGCAGGATGGATTTGGCTTCCTCCGCGCTGGTGCCTACGAAATTATCCATGGTTTTGGCTTCCGGCCGCTGCCCTAAGCTGACGGTGAGCCAAAGCTCCGAGCCTTTGACCACCTTGCTGCCGCCGGAGGGCTCCGTGTGGAGGATTTCTCCCTTCGGCCGGGTGTCGTCGTACTGCTGCTGGAGTTTGATGGTAAAATCCGGATACTGGGACGCCAGGCTTTCGTCGTAAACGCTTCCCTCCAGATAGGGGACGTCCACCAGCGCCTTCTCCTTGCTCAGCAGGGCGCCGTTGAACAGGGCGATCAGGAAAATGAAAATCGCAATCACCGCCACGGCGCTGCACACCACGATGGCCGTGGTGGCGACCCGGCTGCGCTCCTCCTTGCGTTCCTCCTTGCGCTGCTGCTGCTGCGCCTGACGGCGCTGCTGAGCGCGGCGGATGGACTCGTTGTCCCGCCCCGCCTGGGCGTTCTGGTGCAGGTGGATGCTGTCCGAGGATGTCCGGGCGGGAGCCGTCCCGGTCTTGGCCTGCACCTTTTTCTCCGCCGTGGTCATGCCGCGGGAAAGATTGGGCAGCACCCGGGTGGCGTCGTCCAC
>CAKTKF010000169.1 GCA_934569215.1 uncultured Oscillospiraceae bacterium | reverse complement strand
ATGTGGGACACCTTCCGGGATGTTCCCTCCATCGAGACCCCGGGCGTTTCCGTGCTGGACGAGTATTATTGGCTCAACAAGCACGACCCCAACTACTCCCTGTGCCGCGCCAGCGTAAACCGCGGCGAGGATGCCCATACCGACAAGCAGTTCAAGCTGGATAAAGAGTCCGCCATGGCGCTCTCCAAGCTGTTCCTGACGCCGGAAAAGGATCTGGAGGACAAGAAGATCTCCGACGTTCTCCCCGATTCCTTCTGGGACACCAACTTCTGGCTCTACTGGCAGACCATGTTTGCTTTCCAGCGCTGGTCCAGCGCATTGGAAATGAAGCGGTACCTGTGCCGGTACGTGCATCACATCGACGGCCTGCCCGATTTCAGCGCCCTGCGCTTCACCAAATACAACCAGTATGAGAGCATGATCCTGCCTTTGGTCAAGTACCTGGAAAGCCACGGCGTGCAGGTGGAGTACGGCATGGATGTCAAGAACGTCATCATCGAGACCGAAGGGAACAAGAAGGTTGCCAAGCAGATTGTCTACGTGAAGGACGGCCAGGAGCAGACCATCGACCTGATCGAAGACGATCTGGTGTTCATCACCAACGGCTGCTGCACCGACACCTCCTGCTACGGCGACCAGACCCATGCCCCCGACCTGTCCGGCATCAAGAACGGCGCTGGCGAATCCTGGGATATGTGGAAAGCCATTGCTGCTCAGGCAAAGCATGGCGAGTTCGGCAATCCGGACAAATTCTGCTCCGACGTAGACGCCACCAACTGGATGAGCGCCACCGTGGCCACCTCCAACGAGGAGATCATCCAGCATATTATGAACGTCTGCAAGCGGGATCCCCGTGCGGGCAAGGTGACCACCGGCGGTATCGTCACCGTCAAGGACAGCACCGACAACTGGTATCTGTCCTGGACGATCAACCGTCAGCCCCAGTTCAAGTCTCAGGACAAGAACATGGTTCTGGTATGGCTGTACTCCCTGAACACCAACAAGGAAGGCAACTATATGAAGAAGGCCATGCGGGACTGCACCGGCGAAGAGGTCTGCCAGGAGTGGCTGTACCACATCGGCGTGCCGGAGGATCGGATCGCCGCCCTGGCTCACGACGCCTGCAACACCACCACCTGCTTCATGCCCTATATCAATGCCTTCTTCCAGCCCCGTAAGGAATCCGACCGCCCGAAGGTCGTCCCCGACGGCGCCGTGAACTTCGCCTTCATCGGCCAGTTCGCCGAGACCCCCCGGGACACCATCTTCACCACCGAGTATTCCATGCGTACCGGTATGGAGTCCGTCTACACCCTGCTGAATGTTGACCGTGCCGTGCCGGAGGTATGGGGCAGCAAGTACGATGTCCGGGAGCTGCTGCGTGCCTGCTACTACGCCATCGACAAGAAGCCCATCACCGATGTGAAGCTGTCCTTCATGGAGAAGCAGCTGCTGCACACCGTGATGAAGAAGGTCAAAGGAACAGACGTGGAGCTTCTGCTGAAGGAAAGCGGCCTGATCGAGTAAGTGATTTCACAACGGGAAAAGGTGCTGCCATCGGGCAGCACCTTTTTGCGTTATTTACAAATCGTTTATTTGACCTGCCGCCCTTTTTCTGATAGAATACTCCCCAGACACCATAAGGAGGAGATATTGATGGAAAAATTTATTCCCTATGAGAAGCTTTCCAAGAAGGAAAAGCGCAGTCGGGACTTATCCCGCCGGAACACCTGGGGACAGCTGAACCCCGTTACCCGGAAACCCAAAAACAGCAAGGCATATTGCAGGAGCAAAGCCCGGAATTGGAAGCGTGACGCGCACGAACCAATTCCGGGCTGATTTTATTGCTTGTCAGACGTTGGTGGTATTACCCTTCACCGTCCATTTTCCAGATGTGGGGGTCGCCGCGGAACAGCAGGCATACGCCCACTCCCATCAGCCACAGCACCGCAAACAGAAACGCCGCGCCGCTTCCCTTCCCGGCGCCGAACAGCCGCGTCAGCAGACCGTCCCCGCTTTGGGCCGCCATCACCGGCTCAAATACGGTGTCCACCAGCAGCCCGCCCAGAAAATATCCCAGGGGGATGGTGAAGAACTGAAAGGCATTCCGGGCGGCAAAGACCCGCCCCTGAATTTCCGCCGGGATGTTCAGGCGGTTGATGGCGTCCAGATTGGCGTTCATCCATGGGATGCTCACCCAGCCGAGAAACGCGCCGAAACACCAGACCCAGACCCTGCCGCTGAAAGCAAGGCAGAAATTCTCCGTACACATGGAAAGCATCAGGCAGCCCCAGATGGCCTTCACCCGGCTTCTGGGTGTCTTCATGAAGGACGCGAGGATGCTCCCCAGCAGTGTGGAGACGCCGATGACGGTGTTGACCACCCCCATCGCCCTCTCGGAAGCTTTCGACAGCACCATGGCCGGGAACGCGGCATTGTACATGGACGCCACCAGATTGATCCCCGCCAGAAACAGCATCAGGTGCAGGATTCCGGGGTTTCGTTTCAGCCAGCGGACACCCTCCGCCGCGCTTTTTAGGACGCCGTCCCTCTCCCCCGCCGTGTCCGTCCGGGGAATGGGGATGAAGAACAGCAGCGTTACAAAGGCGATCAGAAAGCTCGCCAGGTCAATGGCGACCACCGCGTCCATTCCCCAAAGCCCCAGCACCGCCGTGGCAAAAATAGGCGTCAGGATGGAAGTCACGGAAGAAGAAAGGTATCGCAGTCCGCCCACTTTTTGGTAAAACCGGCGGGGCAGGAGCGCCGTAGTCGCCACCTCGCTGGCCGGCTGCTGAACCGTGTTCATCAGCCCGGACATGGCGTTGACGATGTACAGGTGCCAGATTTGCAGGTTCCCGGCTTTCAGCAGAAGCCAGACCGCCAGCGTCCCCAGCGCCGCCAATGTGTCGCACCACAGCATGGTCTTCTTTTTGTCCCAGCGGTCGCTGAGCGCACCGGCAAAAATGCTGCAGATCACGTATGGCGCGTAGGAACACACCATCAGCAGCGCCGTGCGGAGTGCCGAGCCTTCCCGGGTGTACGACCAGACCACCAGCGCGTAGCTTGTCATGGCGCTGCCCAGCCCGGAAATCATCTGGGTAAACCACAGCAGCAGATAGCTGCGCATTTCCTTAAGATCGGATAGATATTGTTTCATGATGACTTTGCTCCTTCATTCTGAATTTTTCGGAATGCAAAGCCATAGGGACAGTCACTTCTCCATGCGGCCCTGTCCTATCCGGCTTTGCATGGAGCAGATGCAATGCAGAGTATCATACAGATTTTCTCCTTTTGCTGTCATTGTAGCAGAAATTATCCCGCTGTCAATCCCCGGCTCTTTTTAGACTTCGTCGGTCTGGGAGGCCGCCGCTTCGGCCTGGATGTCGGGGAAGTGGGACAGAACCGGTTCCTCCGGAATGCCCTTGATCTTGCGGTTTACATAATTCTTCGTGATCTTCATCACCATGGGGCACAGAACCACCACGCCGATCAGGTTGGGCAGCATCATCAGGCCGTTGAAGGTGTCGGAGATGTCCCAGGCCAGAGAGGACGTCATGACCGCGCCGGAAAGGATCATCACCACGAAGATCACCTTGTAGACTTTCGTGGCCTTTTCGCCGAACAGATATTCCACCGCCTTGGTGCCGTACTGCGACCAGCCAAGCACCGTGGTAAAGGCGAACAGCAGCATAGCCAAAGCCACAAACTTTTCACCAAAGGGGCCGAACACGTTGCCGAAAGCCCGGGCGACCAGGGTAGCATCGTCCACACCCGCCACAGCAAGGCCGGTCTCCAGATCGATGTAGCCGGAGGACAGAACCACGATGGCGGTCATGGTGCAGACCACGAAGGTGTCAAAGAACACCTCGAAGATGCCCCACATGCCCTGAGCCACCGGCTCCTTGACGTTGGAGGAAGAATGCACCATGACGGAGGAGCCGAGACCTGCCTCATTGGAGAACACGCCCCGCTTGCAGCCCTGGGTGATGGCCTG
>CAKTKF010000168.1 GCA_934569215.1 uncultured Oscillospiraceae bacterium | reverse complement strand
AGCAGCCTGAACATGACCCCGGAGCGGTACATGGAAGCGGTGGAGAAGGTCAGCCTTGCCGATGTGGTGGCGGCGGCGCAGACCGTGACGCTCCACAGCACCTATTTCCTGAAAGGAGAGAGCCAATGACCAAGCAGCATTACCCCGAGCTGGACGAAACGCTGTACCGGGAAACCCTGGAAAACGGCCTGACGGTGCTGGTGGTACCCCGGAAGGGCTTTACGAAAAAGCTTGCCTATTTTGTCACGGACTTTGGCTCCATCCACACGGATTTTCTTCTGGACGGGAAGGAATACCACGCCCCCGCGGGTGTTGCCCACTATCTGGAGCACAAGATGTTTGACCTGCCGGGAGACCGGGACGTGTCGGCGGAGTTTGCCGCCCTGGGCGCTTCCACCAACGCCTTTACCAGCTACGACATGACGGCCTATTATTTTTCCTGCACCAACCACTTTGACGAATGCCTGCGGCTGCTGCTGGAATTTGTGTCCACCCCCTATTTTACGGAGGAAAGCGTGGAAAAGGAGCGGGGCATCATCGACCAGGAGATCGGCATGAACGAGGACGCCCCGGACAGCGTGGTGTTCGATAACCTGATGGCGGCCATGTATGCCGTCCATCCCATCTGCCAGCCCATTCTCGGCACCAGTGAGACCATCCGGGAGATCACCCCGGAGGTGCTCTATACCTGCCACCGGGCATTTTACGCCCCGGGAAACATGCTGCTGTGCGTCGTAGGCGACGTTGACCCGGAGTCGGTGGCGGCTGCTGCGCGGGAGGTTCTGGGCAGTGAGAAAAAGGAAACGGGCGTCAAACTGCGCGATTGGCAGGAGGACATGACCTGCCCGACGCCGGAGACGGAATGCTCCATGGAGGTCGCCATGCCGACCTTCAATCTGGCATTCAAATGCGAACCTCTGACCCATGGCGACGCGGCCATCCGGGAGGAGATGGTGGCAGACTTAGCAGCCGAGGCGCTGTTCGGCGAATCCTCGGAGCTGTATCTGCGGCTGTACGAGGAAGGCGTCATCGATTCCTCCTTTGGCGGTGGCTTCGAGACCGTGGACGGCTGCGCCATGCTCCTCTGCTCCGGGGATTCCGACGACCCCCGCGCCGTCCGGGAAGCGATTCTGGAGCAGGCGGAAAAAATCGCGGCGGAGGGACTGCCGGAAAAGGCGTTCCTCAGGATGAAGCGCAGCGCCCTTGGGCGGCGTATCCGGGGGCTGGACAGCTTCGATTCCACCTGTTTCCGCCTGTGCGCCTATCATTTTTCGGACTTCGACTATTTCCGCTTCCCGGAAATCTACCGCAGCATCAGCGCGGAGGAAATCTGTGATTTTCTCCGGCGGGCGGTTCGTAAGGAGCGGTGTGGCCTGTCCGTAATCTATCCTGTCAACAAGGAGGCATTGTCATGATTCCTGCCAACTATTCAACCATTTCCTTCCCTTCCCTGGGCATTGCGGTCAACCCCGGACGCGCCCTGACGCTGGGGCCGCTGACCATCCACTATTACGGCCTCATCATTGCCGTGGGTCTGATGCTGGCGGTGGTCTACGCCTGCCGCCGGAGCAGCCAGTTCGGCATGAAGCAGGACGATCTGCTGGACGGCGTGCTGTGGATCACTCCCTTTGCTATTCTTTGCGCCCGGGCGTATTACTGCATTTTCTCCTGGGCGGACTACGCCGAGGACCCCATTTCCGTGCTGTACATCTGGAACGGCGGCCTTGCCATTTACGGCGGCGTTCTGGGCGCGGCGGCGGGGGTGATTCTGTTCTGCCGCATCAAGAAAATCAAGATCGGCACCGTGCTGGATCTGGTATCGCTGGGCTTTCTCATCGGCCAGTCCATCGGCCGGTGGGGCAACTTCATCAACCGGGAGGCCTTCGGCGCGGCGACGGACAGCTTCTTCCGCATGGGGCTGTACAATACCGTCACCGGCGCGTGGGAATACTACCACCCCACGTTCCTGTACGAGTCGGTGTGGAACGCCGTGGGCTTTGTGCTGCTGCACGTTTTGTCCAAGCATCGTAAGTATGACGGAGAAATCGCCCTGGGGTACGTGGCCTGGTACGGTCTTGGCCGCTGCCTGATCGAGGGGCTGCGGATGGACAGCCTGTATTGGGGCTCCGTCCGGGTCAGCCAGCTGCTGGCGGGGGTCAGCTGCGCGGCGGCGGTATGTATCCTGATCTGGCAGCGCTTCCGCCCCCACGACAAGGCGGAGCTGTTTGTGAACCAGGTCGCCGCCCGGGCGGCGGAGAACGCAGCCCAGACCCAGGAAAACGAAACAAAAGAATAATGTCGCAAGGCCGGTGCTCGCCGCACCGGCCTTGCTTTTTGCAACGAGAAAACGGGCAGTCCCAAAAAGCGGATTTGGTAAAAATCATGTTGAAATCCCTATAGCCTGGACGATAATTTATGCTATACTTATACATGAGATATTAGAAGCCGCCGGGCTTCCATAAATAAAAGGAGGAATTTCCCATGCAGTATCTAGGCATCGAATACAACATGAAGCATACGCCCAAGCTGGATCAGCAGTTTGTCCCCTTCGGCGTGTGGCGCGCCGCCTACCTGAAGGACGCGAAGAAGCCCATCGCCATCGCCGTTGAGCGGGACAAGGGCCGCGTTTCCGTCCACCACACCTGCATCCACGGCACGCCGGAAATGGCCGAGGCCGACTACCGCTATGTGGAGCGCTATGTCAAGTTCCTGCTGTGGTCCGTCGGCGGTTTCCGGGTGAGCGTCTGCGGCTGCAGCGCGCTTGCCCAGCGGCTGAAAAAGGCCTATGACCCCAAGGGGGAGCGTCACTTTGACTTCACCTTCTTCAACCAGCTCTACGAGCGCGACCTGGAGATCGTTGACCTGCCCCTGGACGCCTGCCCTGCCGCCAACGAGGTGGCCGAGCCCATCGGCGGCAATCTGGACGGCTGCCGCATCGGCTTCGACGCCGGCGGTTCCGACCGGAAGGTCTCTGCCGTGATCGACGGCGAGTGCGTCTATTCCGAGGAGGTCGTCTGGTTCCCCAAGCTCCAGGCGGATCCCCAGTACCATTATGACGGCATCGTGGCCGCGTTCAGGAGCGCCGCCTCCAGGATGCCCCGGGTGGATGCCATCGGCGTGTCCTCCGCAGGCACCTTCATCGGCAACGCGCCTATGGTCGCGTCCCTGTTCATCAAGGTTCCCCGCTCCCAGTGGGACAAGGTCAAGACCATTTACGACCGCGCCGCCAAGGAGATCGGCGACGTTCCCATCGTGGTGGCCAACGACGGCGACGTGTCCGCATTGGCCGGCGCCATGGGCTTAGGCGTGGGCAATATCATGGGCATCGCCATGGGTACCTCCGAGGCCGTGGGCTACGTGGACAAGGACAAGAATGTTCTCGGCTGGATCAACGAGCTGGCCTTCGCCCCCGTTGACCTGTGCGAGAACGCCATGCAGGACGAGTGGTCGACAGACTTCGGCGTGGGCTGCAAGTATTTCTCTCAGGACGCGGTCATCAAGCTGGCACCCGCCGCCGGCATTGCACTGGACGAAAATCTGTCTCCCGCGGAGAAGCTGAAGGTCGTTCAGGCGCTGATGGAGAAGGCCGATCCCGGCGCCCAGGCCATTTTCGAGACCATCGGCGCGTATCTGGCATACACCGTGGTGCTGTACTCCCAGTTCTACGACATCGAGCATATGATGATGCTTGGCCGCGTCATGTCCGGCAAGGGCGGCGACACCATCCTGCGGGTGTGCAACGAAATTCTGGCCGACGAATACCCCGCGCTTGCGAAGAAGTGCGAGGTTTCCCTCCCCGACGAAAAGACCCGCCGTGTGGGTCAGTCCGTGGCAGCGGCCTCCCTGCCGAGGATCCGGTAAAATCCCCCTTGCCTCTTCCTTTGGGAGAGGTGGACGAGCAAAGCGAGGACAGAGAGGGTATACCAGGCTGCAATACCCTCTCAGTCACCTTCGGTGACAGCTCTCCCAAAGGGAGAGCCAAGGGGGGGTACGCCGTTATATAGCAT
>CAKTKF010000167.1 GCA_934569215.1 uncultured Oscillospiraceae bacterium | reverse complement strand
CAACCGGGCAGCCTTTTTCTGGTGCGAGATGGGGACTCGAAAGGCCGTTAAAAAAACGTGCCGGTGGCACGTTTTTAGGCCGTGGGAGAGTCCCTTCCGATTTCAGGCGCATCCCGTAGGGATGTGAATGAAATCGGAGTCCTGTCCGACGCCACAAGCACCCGGTTACACAGCATATTTCCGACGTTTTCCCCCTTAAAAAACGCAGGCTATCCTGCCCGGAGGCGCACAATGAATCGAGATTTGACAAAAGGCTCCGTTACCAAATCCATGCTGCTGTTTGCGATCCCCATGATTTTGGGCGATCTGCTCCAGCAGTGCTATAATATCGCCGACACCCTGATCGTCGGGCAGTTTCTTGGGCGGAACGCCCTTGCGGCGGTGGGGTCGTCCTTTACCCTGATGACCTTCCTTACCTCCATCCTGCTCGGATTGTGCATGGGAAGCGGCGCGCTGTTTTCCATGCGCTTCGGGCAGCGGGACGAAACCGGCCTTTGCGAGGATATCTGCGCATCCTTTTATTCCATCGCGGCCGCGACAGTGCTTCTGAACATCCTCGCTTACCTCTGCCTGGATTCCCTTCGCGTATTTCTTCGCGTCCCTGACGAGGTGTGGGGAGACATGCGCGCCTATCTGTTCGTGATTTTCATGGGAATCCCCGCCATTTTCCTGTACAATTTCTTTGCCTCTTTCCTGCGGTCGGTGGGAAATTCCGTCGTGCCGCTGGCATTTCTGGCTGTTTCCGCCGTGGTGAACATCGTTCTGGATCTGTGGTTCGTCATTGGACTGAAGCGGGGCGCCGGGGGCGCTGCGGAAGCGACGGTGATCGCCCAGTACCTTTCCGGCATCGGCATTGCGGTCTACGCCCTCCTGCGCTGTTCCCAGGTGCGCTCCATCCGGCATCTTCGCAGTCTGCGGTGGGCGCGTATTTCCGAAATTCTCTCCTTCTCCACCCTGACCTGCGTCCAGCAGTCGGTGATGAATCTGGGCATTCTCACGGTGCAGGGACTGGTCAACAGCTTCGGCACCGCTACCATGGCCGCATTTGCCGCCGCCGTGAAGATCGACGCCTTCGCCTACATGCCGGTGCAGGACTTCGGCAACGCCTTTTCCACGTTCATCGCCCAGAACTACGGCGCAAGGGAAACCGGCCGCATCCGTTCCGGCCTGAAAAGCGCCGTATGCGTCTCCATGGCCTTCTGTCTGGTCATATCCGCCCTGGTCTTCGTTTTTGCCCGTCCGCTTATGACGATTTTCGTGGAAGCCGGGGAGACGGAGATCATTCAGGCGGGCGTACAGTATCTGCGGATTGAGGGCGCGTTCTACTGCGGCATCGGCTGCCTGTTCCTGCTCTACGGGCTGTACCGGGCGCTGGAAAAGCCGGGGATGAGCGTGGTGCTGACGGTCATTTCCCTGGGCACCCGGGTGGCGCTGGCGTATCTTCTTTCCGCCATCCCCGCCATCGGCGTGGTGGGCATCTGGTGGTCTGTTCCCATCGGCTGGTTTCTGGCGGATATGGCAGGTCTGCTCTACTTCAAAATCCGAAAAAACAAGCTGCTGCCCTTGGAAAAATCATCTATCCGATGAGCAGCAGACAAGGCGGGCAGGTGCTTCATGCACCTGCCCGCCTCTGTTATTGTTTATGCCAGAATATCGCTTATATCGGTCTGCTGTCCGCCTGCGGTAAAGGCTGCCGTCTTGCCGTCGTGGGTGAGCTTGTAGGTTTCTCCCGCAGCGCCCTTTTCCAGCAGATCAGCGAGCCGGAACGCGGAGGTCGCGTCCTTGGTGACAAAGACGATCTTCTCCACGCCCTGCGCCTTGAGGGTGCCGATGCCGCTGAGCTTTCCCGTCAGCACGGCAAAGTCGGCGTCCACGGTGACGGTCAGCACGCCGTCCTTCTGCTCGGCCGTGTAGGCAATGTCCTTGCCGTCCTTGTCGGTCACGCGGTAGAGGGGACTTTGCGGGGTATCCGCGTCGTCGGATTTCCCTTCCGGCACCACAAGCGTGCCGATCTGGAATTCGATCGTCTCGCCGCCCAGCCGCAGGACGCAAGTGACGGGGTAGGTACCCGGCGCGGCGGGAACGGTCTCACTGCCGTCATAGAGAATTTTTTCTACAGTACCCTTGCCGTCCGCTGTCACGGTGAACTTGCCGTTTTCGCTGCGGATGTCCAGAGCGGTCAGATTTTCCGGGTCGCCGTCGTGATTTTCGCCGCTCAGGCGCATGTTGATGTAGTCCTTCAGCTTCTCAATATCGCTGCCGTTCAAGCCGTTAATCGTCACATCCGGCCCGATCACGTAATGGCCGTTGCTGCTTTCATGGTGGGCATTCTGCCCGTCGCCGATGCGGCCGATGGCATTTTTATCCAGCGTGTATTCGATCTTCTTTGTCTCATAATTAAAGTGGATATCGTCGTCCCAAAGCCTACCCGTGGTAATGCGGGCGTTGCCAAGGATAAGAATGGTTCCGCGCATATCATCTTTGTCGTCGCTGCCGATGGCGGCGGCGTCCTCGCCCGCAATGGCGGTGACCTGCGCGTTGTCCTGGATGATGATCAGTCCATCCATGAATCTACTTTCACCAGTGCCGATGCCCGCGCCCTCATTCTCGCCGATCGCCGTCACCTTTGCGCTGTCCCGGAGGATGATTCTGCCGGTGGATGTAATGGAGCCATCCTCTCCCGCGCCGATGCCCGCACCGTCATCGTCGCTTCCTGCGGTTACCTGCGCGCTGCCGCCGATGGTGATGGTGCCGGATACGTCCCCATCCTCTCCAGAGCCGATACCGACGCCTCCGTCTTCACTCCACGCGGTTACCTTCGCGTTTCCGTCAATGGTGATGCTGCCGGACATATCGCCGTCGTCGCCGGCGCCAATTCCTGCACCGTCCCAGCCGCTTCCGGCCGTTACCTGTGCGTTGCCGCTGATGGTGATGCTGCCGGACATATTGCCGTCTTCGCCGGAGCCGATACCCGCACCGTTCTCCTGGCTGAAGGCGTTGACCTTTGCGTTTTCGTCAATGGTGATGCTGCCGGACATATTGCCGTCTTTGCCGGAACCGATGCCTGCACCGTCACCATAGAAATCATCTTCTTCCCCGTCATCTTCCGTGGTGACGGTGGCGCTGCCGGTAATATGGATTTTACCGGACATGTCTTCATCCTCGTGGCTGCCGATCTTGGCGTTATGGTTGTTATTATCTTCATTATCACCGATCTCGGCCTTCAGAGAGCCGTTGCCGGTGATGGTCACATCGCCGTCGGAGACATGCAGGGCAGAGCCGCTTTCGGAGAAAAGCTTGTTGTCTCCCTCCAGCGTGATGTTCGCGCTGGAGCTGCCCACGTCGATGGCGTCGCCTGTGCTGCTGATGTTTATATCCTGAATGGTGACGTTTGCCGTCGCGTTGCCGGAGGTATCAATGGTGATGGTGCTGCCGGTAGCGGCTGCGCTGTCGCGCTGCTTGATGACAGGCGCGTCATCCGCAACGTCTGTGCTGCTTCCCTGGGACACCGTCTGGCCGCTGTCTCCGGCGCTGACGGTAATGTCGCCGTCCTCCAGATACCATTCCGCCGCAAACGCGGTCACAGACAGGTTCACGACCAGCAGCAGCGCGATGATCGCGGAAATCAGTCTTCTCATTTTCATTGGATGTACGTTCTCCTTCCTCGTCCTGACCCGTACCCGTCGGGCAGACAGCCGGGGGATTGCATCGGGAGATCTCCCGATGCAATGGGGTACCCCATTGCGAATTTTCGGAGGCTATTAGGTGCATACACCAATGGTAGCAGATAACATCCTTCCTGTCAAGCATTTTCCCGGCGGATAATTTTCGCTGTCTATGCCGTTGAATAAACCGCCGGACTATGCTATAATACTGCCCAGGAAGCACAGCAAGCGCCAGACTCTGTCAGACAAGCAGGAGGAAGCAACCGTGACCGTGCAAAAAGCGCAAAAAAGTGACATCGACGGCATCGAAAAAATTTACGACCGCATCCATGACAGCGAGGAACAGGGG
>CAKTKF010000166.1 GCA_934569215.1 uncultured Oscillospiraceae bacterium | reverse complement strand
CCTAAGTGGTCAACTTTCAGATGCTGGATGGGATCAAGCACCACCGGGGAGATCAGGTGCAGGCTGTCCCGCATGCCTGCCAGCTTTTTCAGCGCGTTCAGCAGCAGCGCCGAGGATGCACCCAAAAGATCGGAGGTCTTGCCGGTGACAATGGTACCGTCAGGCAGCTCCATAGCAGCGGCGGGCGCGCCGGTCTGCTCCGCCCGCTGCAAGGCGGGAGCGACGACTTTTCGCTCCTCCGGGGTCACACCGGCCTTTTTCATCAGCAGCTCCAGCTTGCGCACCGCTTCGTCGCTGCCCTTGCCCTGCTTCTGTTCACACATGGCCACGTAGTATCTGCGGATGATCTCCTGCCGGGAGGCAAACCGGACGGCTTCGTCATCCACAATGCAGTTGCCCACCATATTCACGCCCATATCCGTGGGGGATTTATAGGGGCAATGTCCCAGAATTTTCTCAAAAATCGCCACCAGCACGGGGAACGCTTCCACGTCCCGGTTGTAGTTAACGGTGGTGACCCCGTAGGCTTCCAGATGGAAGGGGTCGATCATGTTCACGTCGTTCAAGTCCGCCGTGGCGGCCTCGTAGGCCAGGTTCACCGGGTGGCTCAGCGGCACGTTCCAGATGGGGAAGGTCTCAAATTTGGCGTAGCCTGCCGTGTTGCCCCGGATATGCTCGTGGTACAGCTGGCTCAGGCAGGTCGCCAGCTTGCCGCTGCCGGGGCCAGGGGCCGTGACCACCACCAGCGACCGGGTCGTTTCGATGTAATCGTTTTTCCCAAAGCCGTCGGGGCTGACGATGTAGCCGGTGTCGGAGGGGTAGCCGGCAATTTCAAAATGGTGATAGACCCGGATGCCCAGCCCCTCCAGGCGGGACTGGAACGCCCGCGCCAGCGCCTGCTCATGGAAGCGGGTCAGCACCACGCTGGAAACATACAGGCCGAAGCCCCGGAAAATGTCGATCAGGCGAATGACATCACGGTCATAGGTGATGCCCAGGTCGCCGCGAACCTTGTTTTTTTCGATATCGTCGGCGTTGATGACGATCACCATCTCCACCTGCTCCTTCAGCTGCAGCAGCATCCGCAGCTTGCTGTCCGGCTGGAAGCCGGGCAGGACACGGGAAGCATGGTTGTCGTCATAGAGCTTGCCGCCGAATTCCAGATACAGCTTGCCGCCGAACTGGGCAATGCGCTCCCGGATGTGGGCGGACTGCATTTGCAGGTACTTGTCATTGTCAAACGCCGTTTGTGTCATTTCCGTTGCCTCTTTCCCAAAAAACTCCCCACCATTTTACCCTATCCGACAGGAAATAGCAAGGGTGTTTCGGAGCAAAATCTTCTTTTATGTCGGATTGCTTCTTGTTTCGGGAACGGCACCGTGCTATAATGAATCCATCTTTTCTTCGGAGGTGTTTCCATGGAATTCAGCGTCAACCATCCGGTGCTGTACCTGCTCGCCGGAATTCTGATCGCCGTGGTTCTGGCTCAGTCGGTTTTCTTCCTCGTCAAGGCTCTGCGCCGCAGTAAGGAGATCGGCATGGATCAGGCCAAGATCAAAAAAACCGTCAAAACCGCCGCGCTGTTCACCATCGCCCCGGCCGTGTCCATCGTCATCAGCGTCATCACCTTAAGCAAAAGTCTGGGCATTCCCCTGCCCTGGCTGCGGCTGAGCGTGGTTGGCTCGCTCAGCTATGAGGCCATCGCGGCATCCAACGCCGTCAGTGCCATGGGCTTGGAGCTGGGCAAGATCAGCTCTCTGACCGCCCAGCAATACGTCAATATCTCCCTGGTGATGACCCTTTCCATCATGGTGGGCATCTGGCTGGTGCCTGTCATCGGGAAAAAGCTGCTGCGGGGCATGACCGTCCTGGAAAACCGGGACGCCAAATGGGCGGATATTTTCCAGAATGCCATGTTTATCGGCATGATCTCCGCGTTTTTGGGTTACGTATTCTGCGACTTTTCCCGTCTTTGGACACCGGGAGATTATGCCGCCACCTCCGGACTTGTCCCGGTGTGCGTCATGGCGGTGTCCGCCGCAATCATGGTAGTCTGCGGGTTGCTCATGAAGAAATTCAGGTGGAGCTGGGTCAACGACTACGCGCTGCCCATCTCTCTGGTACTGGGCATGGCCTCCGCCATTCCCCTCACTGCGTGGCTGGGTTAAGGAGGTACCGATATGAAAAAGAAGCTTAGCTACATCGACTCCGTTCACCGCAGCGGCACCATCTGGAACATTTCCGTGATGATCCTGCTGCTGGCCTTCCCCCTGACGGTGGCCGCCCTGTTCGGCGCTGCCCCGGACTGGGGCGCACTGGTGGTGGGTCTGATCGCCACCGCGCCCATGTACTGGGCGGTGGGCGTCATTGAAACCGTTACCTTCGTCCCCATGCTGGGCGCGGGCGGCTCCTACCTCAGCTTCGTCACCGGCAACATCTCCAATCTGAAGCTTCCCTGCGCCATCAACGCCCTGGAGCAGAATAACGTCAGTGCCAACTCCGAGGAGGGCGAGATCATCTCCACCATCGCCATCGCCACCTCCTCCATTGTCACCACCGTCATTATCATCCTCGGCGTGATTCTCATCGTCCCCCTGACCCCCGTACTGGAAGCGCCGGTGCTGGAACCGGCCTTTGCCCAGATGCTGCCCGCCCTGTTCGGCGGCTTGGGCGTGGCCTTCGTCAGCCGGAACTGGAAGATCGCCGTGGCGCCGGTGGTGCTGATGCTGATTCTGTTCATCTTCGTCCCTGCCCTGAACGCCGGTACCGTGGGCATTATGGTTCCGGTGAGCGTGCTGTTCACCATTGCCGTTTCCCGGCTGCTTTATAAGAGAGGAGTTCTGTAAACATGATCGGATATTGGATTCTCGCCGTTCTGGTTGCATTCATTGCCGTGGTCGCCGTCCGCACCATCCGCTTCCGTCCCAAACCCCAGCCCGCGGTCACCAAGGAAGAAATCGCCTTTGACCGGGACGCCGCCGTGGATTCCCTCGCCCAGCTGGTTCGCTGCAAGACCGTGTCCTACAACGACCATTCTCTGGAGGATGAGGGGGAATTCCAGAAGCTGATCTCTCTGCTGCCGACCCTGTACCCCAATGTGTTCGGCACCTGCACCTTCCAGCAGCTTCCCGACCGGGCGCTGTTGTTCCGGTGGCCGGGCAAGCAGAAGGGCGACCCCGCCGTTATGATGGCGCACTATGACGTGGTGCCTGTCAACGAGGAAAAGTGGGACAAGCCCCCCTTCGCCGGAATTATCGAGGACGGCATTCTCTGGGGACGCGGCACCCTGGACACCAAGGTCACCTTCAATGGTATCCTTTCCGCCGCCAATTTCCTCATCGGCCAGGGCTTCCGGCCGGAAAAGGACATCTATTTTGCCTTCTCCGGTGGTGAGGAGATCAACGGCCAGGGCGCACCCAACATCGTGGCGTACTTTACTGAGCATAGCATCCATCCTGCCATTGTGGTGG
Source organism: uncultured Oscillospiraceae bacterium (assembly GCA_934569215.1). Taxonomy (GTDB): domain Bacteria; phylum Bacillota; class Clostridia; order Oscillospirales; family Oscillospiraceae; genus Faecousia. The sequence goes on along the minus strand of CAKTKF010000166.1, from coordinate 578 downwards.
ACGAGGGCGGCGCCGTTGTGGAGAACGTGTTCCCCGGCGTGAAGCAGCCCTGCGGCCTGATCGGCATTGCGGAAAAGGGTATGCTGAATGCCCAGTATCGCACCGTCTCCGCCGGCGGTCACGCCTCTGCCCCCAAGCCCCACACCCCGGTGGGCGTTCTGGCGGCGGCCTGCAAGCGGGTGGAGGATCATCCCTTCAAAGCCCACATCGACGGCCCCGCTGCCCAGATGTTCGACACTTTGGGTCGGTATTCCACCCCGCTGTACCGGGTGATCTTCGCCAACATGTGGTGCTTCAGCTGGATCATCGACACCCTGGGCAAAAAGAGCGGCGGCGAAATGAACGCGCTGGTGCGCACCACCGTGGCCTTTACCCAGATGGAAGGCAGCTCCGCCCGGAACGTGATTCCTCCCGAGGCAAAAATGGTGTCCAACATCCGCCTGAACCCCTCCGACAGCGTCGCTTCCGCCCTGGCCCACCTGGAAAAAGCCGTCAACGACCCCGCCGTGGAGATCACGTCCCTGGAATCCTTTGAACCCAGCCCCGTTTCCGAAACCGGCTGCGACGCATGGGAGAGG
>CAKTKF010000165.1 GCA_934569215.1 uncultured Oscillospiraceae bacterium | reverse complement strand
CGCCGGTGGTGAGCATGTTGTTCATCTGCTCTAAGTGGCTTCTTAAACGGACGGTTTCCTCGTCCACCGCCACCTTGTCGGCGAAAATGGCAGCCTCCGTCAGGATGCGGCTTTCGTCGATAGCGGTGCTCGCCAGAACCTCTTTGAGCTTATTTTCCAGACGGGTGCGATAGTCCACCACGGTCTGGGCGTTGCCCGCTTCCACCTGACTGACGAGAGACAGGATCGTCTGCCCCCGGCTGCGCAGATCGTTTTCCAGCGCCCCGCCCTCCGTGGTGCGCATGGCGTCGAAGCCTGCCAGCGCCTTGTTCACAACGGACAGCAGGTCGTCCAGCAGCTGCTGCTCGTCCACCTCCGGCTTCTCCACGGTAAACACATCCGGCATCCGGGACAGGAGCGACACGCTGATGTCCTCTTTCACGCCGAAATTCTCCGCCATCTGCTTCATGGCGGCCAGATACCCTTCCACCATGGACGCATTCAGGGTGACCTTAACGTCGGCGGCACCCTCGGAGCGGACGGACAGGAACACGTCCACCTTTCCCCGGGAAATAACGTTCTTCACGGCCTGCTTCACCGCGTCCTCCCCAAAGGACAGGCTGCGGGGCAGCTTCACGGTGCAGTCCAGATAGCGGTTGTTGACGGAGCGCAGCTCCACCGTAAATTCTCTTCCGTTCACGGTCTCCACGGCGCGGCCGTAGCCGGTCATACTTTTAACCAAACTCATTATCCCCTTTTTTCATGGCTTTTCTCAGCTTTTTCTTGCGAAAGCTGTGATCGTATAGTCAATATTGGCTTTCCTTACCACTTTGCGGTCGTACACCAGCACCAGAATGATGCCCAGCACAAACCCAATTCCCCCGGCCAGTGCGCCGAAGTCCCCCAGCCGGAAGCCGATATAGTACCCTAAGAAGAACAGCACCAGCGGCGCAACGTACAGTACCACCGCCGCTTTCAGCACCGGGGCAGTCTCCGATTCCACCTTCACCAGCTCCCCCCGGCGGGCGCCGATGGGGTTCTTCGCCGTAAACGTCACCGTTTCCTTCGCCGCACCGCAGCCGGAGCATTTGTGGCAGTCGCCGGAACAGGCGCTTTCCCGGATGCGGAATACCAGCGCCGTGCCGTCGTCATAGACTTCCTTCACCCGGACGAACTGTTCCATGCCGTCACCCCTTTACCGTTGCCGATACGGAGTACGGCCCCGATATTGCGCCCACCGCGTTGAATTCCTCACCGAAGGTGATGGACGCCTTATAGGTGGCAGTCCCCGCCACGGCATTGGAGAAGTCCACCACCACCGTGATGTCGTCTCCCGTCAGCTGGCTGATCTGCCCGGCCGCGCCCCGCACCCGCACCGTCAGGTTGGCGTTGATGATCTCCACCTCCATGCCCTCCGGCACGTTGATGGCCTGGAAATTGGCTACGGTATATTCCCGGGTACTCAGGCCGGAGAACTGGATGCTCACCGTGGCCTCGCTCACGCCGGTCTGATTGGTGATGCCTTCCGGCAGACTGATGGTGTAGAGCATATTCTGGGACTTTTCCACCGACCGCAGGTCGATTTCGGCCAGGGTGTAGCTGTCACCCAACTCTGCCAGCGCAGCATCGCTGCCCGTGACCCGGATGGAAGCGGGGTTGATGGTTACGGTGGTATTTTCCTCCGTAGCGCCGCCGCCGTAGGTGACCTGCGCCACCAGCCGCAGTTCTTTAATCCGCTGAATCTTCATGTCCAGATGGATTTCTTCCACATCGGTGGTGATCTCCGCCGCGTCCACAGGATTGCCTTCCTCGTCACAGAGGGTATAGCGGTAGCTTTCGCTGATGGATTCCGCCTGATCCGTCAAGTCCACTTCGATCACCGCCTGCTGAATCTTGTCGGCAACGGAGGCGGGGCCGATGATATTCACCGTAGAATAGTCCAGCTGGACGTTTTCCGTGTCGTACAGATAATCCTCCGACCGGGTGCCGTCATACTGCACCACCACCGGCACATCCTTCACCCGGCGGTATTCCACATCTACGTAAAAATCACTCTGGGACAGCACCTCAAAGGCATTCTGCGCCACGTCGCCGGGATAGGAAATGGTGTACCGGAGGTCGATCTTCTGCCCCGGCTCGGTGATGGCGGACAGATTGGCCTTCACGGTAATGTTGCTCTGATTGACTTTAATTAAATCGCTTCTGGCGCCTGCCAGCTGCAGCGACACCGTGGAGGAGGACGTGGAGGTACACATCAGCCCCCGCTCGTTCAGGACGCTCTCGCCTTCCAGCACCACCGGGATATTATAGTAGGTCTCCTCGGAATTGGGGCTGACGTAAGTGATGACGTACAGCCAAAGCCCGAAGGCGATGGCGACGGACAGCAAAATGGCGCCGAATTTATTTTTCATTGTCGTCCGTCTCCTTTCTGCGGAAATACAGCTTCTGCTTCAGCCGCAGACCCAAGTCCTGCTTCTCGTCGCCGTCGTCGGCAGGACACAGTTCGTTGTGCAGCAGCTTGTCCAGCGTCTGGGGCGCAAGATGCCGCTTGAGCATTCCGCCCACCGCCACGGAAATGGTGCCGGTCTCCTCGGAGACGATCACCACCACCGCGTCGGAAGCCTCGCTCATACCCACGCCGGCACGGTGCCGGGTACCTAAGTCCGCGCTGAGATGGTTGCTGTCGGACAGGGGCAGCACACACCCTGCGGCGGCGATCCGGCCGTCCCGGATGATCATCGCGCCGTCATGAAGGGGGGAATTTTTGAAGAAAATGTTCCGGATCAGCTGATCGGAAACCTGGCCGTCGATCTGGGTGCCGGTTTTGAAGTATTCCTCCAGCCGCTGCTCCCGGGCGAAGGCGATCAACGCGCCCACCTTCTCCCGGCCCATGGCCTCGCAGGCGCGAACGGTCTGGGTAATGACCGCGTCCATCTCCTGCTGCACGGGCTTGCTGACGCCGAAAATACTGGTCAGCTTCACGCTGCCCAGGTGATCCAGCATCCGCCGCAGCTCCGGCTGGAACAGAATGACCAGCGCCAGCAGTCCGACGGACAGGAACTGCTTCATGATGAAGGCCACCGTATACAGATGCCACAGATCGGTCAGCCACGCAATGACCAGAACCACCACCACGGCCTTGGCAATTCGGGTGGTGCTGGGTGTCTTGATCAGCGGCAGGATTTTATATATCAGAAACGCGACTACGGCGATATCCAGATAGTCTGACCATTGCATTCGCTGTAGCTGCTGCAGCAAATTCTGAATGCTCTCCATAAACGTTTTTACCCCTTTTATGTCAACTTTTGTATAGCGCATACTCCGCTATCGTAAATTTACTATTATCTTGCTTATTATAGCGAATACCGGCGCCGATGGCAATAGCCAATCTGTAAAAAAATTGCGACTATCCTCTGGGAAGTTTGGATACCGCCCTTAAGAATGCGTCGGTTTGGGAGTCGGACGCGTCATGACCGAAGCTGACCCGTACCGTTCCCGATTCCAGCGTCCCCGCGCTTTCGTGGGCAAGGGGGGCGCAGTGCAGCCCCGCGCGAACCGCAATGCCCTGCTTTGCCAGAAGTGCCGCCGCCTCCTCGCAGTCCATTTCCGGCCGGAAGGATACCGTCGATGCCTGATGCGCCCCGGCGAATACCTCCATTCCCAGTTTTTGTAAACCCCCGGCGCACCGTTCCAGCTGCCGATGCTCCCGGCGGAAAATGGTTTCCGTCCCCGTCCGGCGGACGAAGCGCAAGCCCTCCGTCAGTCCCGCGTAGCCGGGTACGTTTAGCGTCCCCGCTTCCAGACGGTCGGGCAGATAATCCGGCATGGCCTGGTTCACAGAATCGCTGCCCGTCCCCCCGAACAGCAGGGGCTGGGCATCGCCGCCGCAGAGCAGCAGCCCCGTCCCCTGAGGCCCCAGCAGCCCCTTATGCCCCGGCATGGCGACAAAATCCGCCCCCAGTGCCTGAAAATCCACCGGCAGCGCCCCGGCGGACTGGGCGGCGTCGATGATAAACGGCACCCGCCATTTCCGGCACATCTCCGCCAGCTGCTCCACGGGCAGAATATAGCCGAACAC
>CAKTKF010000164.1 GCA_934569215.1 uncultured Oscillospiraceae bacterium | reverse complement strand
CTGCCGAATATGAGAAAGAAGGTATCCATATGTCTGACGCGATCAACTTACAGGAAGCCATTTTGAAGGAGGTTCGCCGGGACAAGGTTCCCGTGACCCTGTTTCTGATGAACGGCTTCCAGCTCCGGGGAGTCATTACGGGCTACGACAGCTTTGTAGTGGTGCTGGTATCCGATGGCAAGCAGCAGATGATTTACAAACACGCCATCTCCACCCTCGCCCCCATGAAACCGCTGAAGGCCGCAGCCGCAACTGCGTGACGCAAAAAGGGCAACGGAGCATAAGCCTTCCGTTGCCCTTTTTTCAGTGTAAACTCCGGTTCCCAATCTAAACAGAAAGAAGAATTCTTATGTCTATCGCCGAAAACGTCGCCGAAATCCGCCGCCAGATGGACGCCGCCGCCCTCGCCGCGGGACGTGACCCAAAGGAAATCCTGCTCTGCGCCGCCACAAAAATGAACGACGCCGACGCCGTGCGTCAGGCCATCGCCGCCGGTGTGGACTGCTGCGGCGAAAACCGGGTGCAGGAGCTGACCGCCAAGCTCGCCCAGAACGCCTACGACGGCGCGCCGGTGCATTTCATCGGCCATTTGCAGACCAACAAGGTTCGCCAGGTGGTGGGCAAGGTCTCCCTCATTCAGAGCGTGGACTCGCAGCGTCTGCTCGCCGCCATCGACCGGGAAGCCGCCAGGCAGGGCATTGTGCAGGACATTTTGCTGGAGGTCAACATCGGCGAGGAGGCCAGCAAGTCCGGTTTTGCCGCCGGGGACATCCTTCCTCTGATGGAAAAAATCGGCGAATTTTCAAACATATGTATCAAAGGTCTCATGGCAATTCCCCCAATCAGCCACATTTCGGGAGAAAATCAAAAATTTTTTCAAAAAATGTTCCACTTATCTGTTGACATAAGGCGAAAAAAATACGATAATGTCAAGGTGGACTGTTTATCCATGGGCATGTCCGGAGACTTCGCCGACGCGATCGCCTCCGGCAGCACGATGGTTCGAATCGGCACCGCTATTTTTGGCGCCAGGAACTATGTGAAAGACGATACCAGGGAATCATCAAAATGATGTGAGCATACATTAGGAGGACATATAGAATGAGCTTATGGGATAACGTAAAGAAATTTGCCCAGCCCTACGCAGACGACGATTACGATGATTACGGCGAGGATGACGATTACCTCGATGATTATGAAGAACCCGAGAAGCCTGCTCCCGCCCGCCGCAAACCCCGCCGCGCACCGGCGCCCACTCCCGCCCCCGAAGAGGAAGAGGATGAGGAAGCCGACGATTACGGCTTCGGCCCCATGACCAGCACCGCGTCCGCCGCTCCCGCCGCCGGCTTCTCCGGTCAGGTTCTGAACATGAACACCGGCAACAAGCAGGAGGTGGTTCTGTTCCGTCCGGGCAGCTTCAACGATACCTCCAAGGCCGCCGATGACCTGCGCAACCGGAAAGCCGTCATCGTCAACATGGAGAATGTGGACAAGGCCATGGCTCGCCGGGTGGTGGATTTCCTGTCCGGCTGTGTGTACGCCCTGGACGGCGATGTGAAGAAGATTGCCCAGTCTGCATACCTGTTCTGTCCCCACAATATGGACATTGTGGGCGACCTGGAAACGTTGCAGGCCGAGGTTGAAAGCTATATCTAAAAGATAGGAAGGTAAATCACCATGTTTACACCGCAACAGATCGATCAGATTTCTTTCAGCAAGTCTACCTTCGGCGGCTATAATATGCAGCAGGTGGACGAGTTTCTGGAGCCTCTGACGGAGGATTACGTAACGCTGTACAAGGAGAACGCCCTTCTGAAAAGCAAGATGCGCGTCCTCGTCGGCAAGCTGGAAGAGTACCGCAAGAACGAAGCGGCCATGAAGGAAGCCGTCGCCAATGCCCAGCGCACCTGTGACAAGATGGTCATGGAGGCCGAGGCCAAGTGCGCCAAGATGCTCAGCAACGCCAATGCCGCTGCCGCCGCTCAGGCTGCGCAGAATGTCCAGCCCATTCAGAGCGTCCCTAACAACAGCGCCCTGATCGCCGCCGAGAACGCCCGGCTGGAGGAAGCCCGCAGAACCGCCTCCGCCCGGATCAATGAGATTCAGGATCAGATGCGCTCCTGCATCCAGGCTCTGGATCGGATCAAGACCGCCAACGCGCCTGCCACCACGGCGCCCACGACCCGTGTGGCTCCTGTGGCGCCTGCCGCACCCGCTGCCCCGGTCGCTCCTCCCCCCAAGGCCAGCAGCGACGACGTAGCCGACGAGATCTCCCAGAACATCGAAGCGATCATCGGCACCACCACGGACAGCGCCCCCAAGGCCGCGCCCAAGCACCCCACCGCCAATGATTCCACCACCAGCCGCTTTGCCAGCCTGAACCTGCAATTCGGCCGCAACTACGACCCCACCTCCCGCAGATAAAAGGCGGAGGTTCCCATATTTTCACGCTTTGACGAGGACACGCAAGCCGTTCCGCCGCTTTCAGAGAGCTGCCGCTTTGGTGCAAGGCAGTAAGCAGGAGACGGTCTGCATCACCTCCGAGCAGCGCGCCGAACCCGAAAGGCAGTAGGCCGCGCCGGGACACGCCCGATACAGCGTAAGGGAAGCTCTGATTCAGAGATTCCCCATGAGTGCCGGTTTTGCCGGAACGAGAGTGGTACCGCAGAGGTCAACGCGCCTTTGTCTCTTTTGACGAGACAGGGGCGCTTTCCTTTTATTTGCAGGGTCACACTTCCCTGCCCCACATTATCATGAATTCATTTTTGGAGGTAAGTATTCCGATGGATTATAAGAACACGATCATCACACCGAAAACCGATTTCCCCATGAAGGCGGGTCTGCCCACCCGGGAGCCGGGTATGCTCAGCCGCTGGGAGGAGCAGAACCTCTATGAGGCCATGCTGGAAAAGAACAAGGATCTCCCCCCCTTCGTGCTGCATGACGGCCCTCCCTTCAGCAACGGCGACATCCACATGGGTCACGCCCTGAATAAGACCCTGAAGGACTTCATCGTCCGCAGCCACGCCATGATGGGCTATTACACCCCCTACGTCCCCGGCTGGGACAACCACGGTCTGCCCATTGAGACCGCCATCATCAAAAAGAGCAAGCTCAACCACAAGGCCATGCCCGTTCCCCAGTTCCGCGCCGCCTGCGAGGAATTTGCCGAGACCTATATCCAGCGTCAGATGGCGGGCTTCAAGCGCCTGGGCGTGGTGGGCAACTGGAAGCACCCCTACCGCACCATGGACAAGCACTTTGAGGCGCAGGAAGTCAAGGTCTTTGGCCGGATGTTTGACAAGGGCTATATCTACAAGGGCCTGAAGCCCGTGTACTGGTGTCCCGTGTGTGCCACCGCCGTGGCCGAGGCCGAGATTGAATACCATGACGACCCCTGTACCTCCGTCTACGTCAAGTTCCCCATGAAGGACGATCTGGGCAAGCTGGCAGGCTTTGACCTGAGCCGCACCTACTTCGTCATCTGGACGACCACCATCTGGACGCTGCCCGGCAACCTGGCCATCTGCCTGCACCCCAGGGAGACCTACGTTCTTGTCAAGGCCGAAAACGGTGAGACCTATATCATGGCGCAGGCTCTGATGGACAAGGTCATGCACATCGGCGGCTTCGAGCATTACGAGGTCATCGCCTCCTACCCCGGCCAGTTCTTTGAGAATATGCTGGCGCAGCATCCCTTCCTGGACAAGACCTCCCGTCTGGTGAACGCCGAGTACGTCACCATGGATTCCGGTACCGGCTGTGTCCACACCGCTCCCGGCTTCGGTGCCGACGACTACCAGACCTGTATGCACTACGGCATGGATCTGGTCGTCCCCGTGGACGACTACGGCCGCCACACCGACTACGCCGGCAAGTACGCCGGTATGAAGACCGAGGAAAGCAACCCCGTCATTCTCGCGGACATGAAGGAAAGCGGCGCTCTGTTCGCCTCCGAGGAGATCGTCCACTCCTATCCCCACCATGACCGCTGCAAGAAGCCCATCATCTTCCGGGCGACCCCTCAGTGGTTCTGTTCCGTGGAATCCTTCAAGGACGAGGCCA
>CAKTKF010000163.1 GCA_934569215.1 uncultured Oscillospiraceae bacterium | reverse complement strand
AGATTCCGGATGGAGGGCAGGGCTTCATGCTCCTGAAGCTCGCCGCTGATGATCTGGGCTTTGATCTGGGAGTAGATCTGGTCGTAAATGGGAAGGCTACACTTGTTGTCGATCAATACGGTCACGTTGGCACCTCACTTCTGTTACAACTGTATATGTGCAGTATATACAGATATAACAGATTTGTCAAGTACTTGGGCAAAAAATATCCCAGCCTTTCAGGCTGGGATATCAGAATATTTACAGAACCTTGGACAGGAAATCCTGCAAGCGGGGATTCTGGGGATTGCCGAAAAGCTGGGCGGGGGAGCCTTGCTCCAGGACTTTTCCGTCGTCCATGAACAGCACCCGGTTGCCCACCTCCCGGGCAAAGCCCATCTCGTGGGTGACGACCACCATGGTCATGCCGCTTTCCGCCAGTTCCTTCATGACGGCGAGAACCTCGCCCACCATTTCCGGGTCAAGGGCGGAGGTGGGCTCGTCGAAAAGCATGACCTTGGGATTCATGGCCAGCGCCCGGACGATGGCAATTCTCTGCTTCTGGCCGCCGGAGAGCTGATTGGGGTAGGCGTCCGCCTTTTCTTCCAGACTGACCCGGCGCAGCAGCTGGGTGGCCTTGTCGTCCGCCTCCGCCTGGGTCATCAGGCCGGTGCGCACGGGGGCGAGGGTGATATTTTTCCGGATGGTCATGTTGGGGAAGAGGTTAAAGTGCTGGAACACCATGCCCATTTTCCGGCGAACCAGGTCGATATTGGTCTTGGGGTCGGTGATGACCTCGCCGTCAAAGGTGATGGTGCCGGAGGTGGGTTCCTCCAGCAGGTTCAGACTGCGCAGGAACGTGGATTTGCCGGAGCCGGAGGGGCCGATGATGACCATTTTGTCCCCGGGATAGATGTGTTCGGAGATGTCCTTGAGAACCAGATGGTCGCCGAAGGATTTGCTCAGATGCTTAACGTCGATCACTTTGACGCAGCCTCCTTTCCAGTAAACTTTGCAGCCAGCTGAATACCATGACCAGCACCAGATAGATGCAGGCGATGCCGATGAGGGGGAACATCTGCTCGTAGGTTCGGCCGTAGATGGCCTGGGCGGCGTAGACCATTTCCTTGCCGCCGATGACGGTGATCAGGGAGGTATCCTTCAGCAGCATAATGAACTCGTTGCCAAGCGCCGGTAAAATGGCCTTGAACGCCTGGGGGATGACGATCAGACGCATGGTGTCGATGTAGCCGAGACCAAGGCTCCGTCCGGCTTCGGCCTGGCCGGGATCAAGGGACATAAGGCCGCCGCGGATGATCTCGGAGACGTAAGCGCCGGAGTTGATGCCCAGGGTCAGGGCACCCACCATGGTGTAATTCCGGGAGAAGGAGAAGATAACGAAGCCCATGATCAGCAGCTGCACCATCATAGGCGTGCCGCGGATGACGGTGACGTATACCTTGCAGATGCCGTTAAGCACACCGAGAACGGGGTTTTTGTGTCCTGTCCGCTGCTGGTCGTGGGCGGTTCGGATCACGGCCACCAGAATGCCGAGAATAATGCCCAGGGTCAGCGCCAAGGCGGTGACCAACAGGGTGGTGCCGACGCCGTTTAGGTACTGCTTCCACCGGTTGCCGTCGATAAATGCCTGGTAGAATTTGACGTAGAATTCCTGCCAGAAGGATGCGGTGCCATCCCGCATCAGGGGTTTCCAAAGTTCGTAAAGTTCCACAGCTTCACCTTCTCAATTGATATTGTGTTATACGCAGAAAATCGGCCTCCCCACGGGAAGGACGGTTTTCCAAATACAACGAAACGGCGCCAAGGGCGGCTTGAGCCGCCCTTGGCTAAGCAGGTTCGATTATTCAGCGGTGATGTACTTGTCGACGATGGCCTGGATGGTGCCGTCGGCGGTCAGCTCGGCCAGCGCCTGGTTGATGGCGTCCAGCAGGGCAGCGTTGTCCTTGTTCACGCCGATGGCGTAGTTCTCGGTGACGTACTCGGTGTCCAGAATGGTCAGACCGGCGTTGGCGGCCACAAAGGCTTCGGCGGGAGCGGAGTCGATGACCACGCAGTCAACCTGACCGTTCAGCAGAGCCTGCACGGCGGAAGCACCGTTATCGTAGGCGGTGACGTGATCGTCGCCGTAATCGTCGGAGGTGTAGATGTTGCCGGTGGTGCCGCGCTGGGTGCCGATCATCTTCTCGCCCAGGTTGTCCAGGGTCACGTCGGAGCCTTCCTTGACGATGACCACCTGCACGCCGGTGGCGTAGCTGTCGGAGAAGTTCATGACCAGCTGCCGATCCTCGGTGACGGTGACACCGGCCATAACGATGTCGGACTTGTTCTGCTGCACAGCCAGCAGAGCGGCGTCAAAGTCCATGTCGTCCACTTCCAGGGTCAGACCCAGCTTCTCGGCGATGGCGCCGGCGACCTCAACGTCAATGCCCTCGAAGCTGCCGTCGTCGGCAACCATCTCATAGGGAGGGAAGGCGGCGTTGGTGGACATGATCAGCTTGCCGGACTCGATGGTCTTCAGTTCGGAAGCGGCGGTCTCGGCGGTCGTTGCTTCGGCGGTAGCGGCCTCAGTGGTGACGGCGGGAGCCTCAGTGGCGGCGGTGGTGGTCTTGGTGGTGTTGCTGCTGCCGCAGCCGGCGAACATGGCCATGACCATCAGAACGGTCAGCGCAAGTGCGAATACCTTTTTCATAATTTTACTCTCCTTTTCATTTTCGGCCTCCCGAAGGGGGGAGGGAATTTATGCCTGCATTATAGCGCGTATGTTATTCATCGTCAATTGGGTGAATATACAACAATGAAAGAAAAATCAGGCTGCGTGTAATGAAAATACCACAAAAACGCGCAAATTCAACATGTATATGTGAATATTCAGGGGATCCATCCTAAATTATACCAGCGGCAAACTGCATATTATTCATTATGAATGAATATACAACCGAACAGAACCGCCGGTTGACGGGGCTGGCGGCATCTGGTATAATTTACGCAAATGCCGCAATCAGGAGGATGCCCTATGAAAACCACCGTCAGAGAACTGGACTACGAAAAAGTCATGGCGCTGCCCCAGTATCCCCATCTGCATCCCATTAAGCCCGGCATCCTCTGGCGCACCCTCATCCGGGGACTCTCCGCCCTGGGACTGGCCGGGACCCGGTTCCATTACACCAGCGAGGGCATGGAGAAGGTGGGCAGGAACGAGCCGTGCCTGATCCTCATGAATCACTCCTGCTTCCTGGACTTGCAGATCGCAAGCACTATTCTATACCCCAGACCCTACAATATTATTTGTACCTCCGACGGCTTCGTGGGTCTGGGCGGTCTGATGGCCTGGGCGATGCGCACCATCGGCTGCGTACCCACCCGGAAATTCGTCACCGACCTGACCCTGGTGCAGGATATGGTCTACTGCCTGAAGGATTTGAAAACCAGCGTTCTCATGTACCCGGAGGCCAGCTATTCCTTCGACGGCACCTGCACGGCGCTGCCCCGGAAAATGGGCGTGCTGCTGAAAAAGCTGGACGTCCCGGTGGTGATGATCGAGACCTTCGGCGCGTTCAGCCGCAACCCGCTGTACAACGAATTGCAGGTGCGCAAAAGCGTCCCCGTTTCGGCGAAGGTGCGGTTGCTCTACAGCCGGGAGGACTTGAAGGAGAAATCCGTCAAGGAGCTGTCCGACGGGCTGGACGAAGCCTTCTCTTTTGACCAGTTCCGCTGGCAGAAGGAAAACGGCATCAAAATCACCGACGGCTTCCGGGCGGACGGCTTGGAGCGCATCCTATATAAATGTCCCCGCTGCGGCGCAGAGGGGGAGCTGACGGGCAAAGGCACCGGCCTGACCTGCCGCCATTGCGGCAAGCGTTGGGAACTGACCCCCATCGGCGATCTGGCGGCGTCGGAAGGGGAGACGGAGTTTTCCCACATCCCCGACTGGTATCGCTGGGAGCGGGAGCAGGTGCGCCGGGAGCTTGAGGACGGAACATACAAGCTGGACATCGACGTGGACATTGCCATGATGGTGGATTTCAAGGCCATTTATAAGGTAGGGCAGGGGCATCTGACCCACGACCGTGAGGGCTTCACCC
>CAKTKF010000162.1 GCA_934569215.1 uncultured Oscillospiraceae bacterium | reverse complement strand
TTGTTGTCCCGGCCGGTAAAGGTGACGTTGTAGGCGCGGCTGAACTTATCGCCGAAATAGTGGGAGGTCGCGCCCTGAAGCGCCTTGTGATCCTTCATCATGCACTCCACGGTGTAGGTCGCTTCGGCGCCGGCGAACTTCTCCTTCTCGGTCTTCTGGCCGGGTACCACAGGAATGGCCAGAACATTTTCAAAGAAGTCGGCGTAACAGTTCAGCTGCTGCTCCGTCTCGGCCTTGGCCTCCTCGGCGGTCTCGTGGATGGTATGACCCTCCTGCCACCAGAATTCCCGGGAACGCAGGAAGGGACGGGTGGTCTTCTCCCAGCGGATGACGGAGCACCACTGGTTATACAGCATAGGCAGCTGCCGGTAGGTTTGCAGAATATTCGACCAGTGGTCGCAGAACATGGTCTCGGAGGTGGGACGGAAGGCCAGACGCTCTTCCAGCTTCTCACTGCCGCCCATGGTGACCCAGGCCACCTCGGGAGCGAATCCGTTGACCAGCTCGCCTTCCTTTTTCAGCAGGCTCTCCGGGATCAGCACGGGCATTGCCACGTTCTCATGGCCGGTTTTCTTGAATTCGCCGTCCATGATCCGCTGCATATTCTCCCAGATGGCGTAGCCATAGGGGCGCAGGATGGTAAAGCCCTTGACGGAGGCGTACTCCACCAGCTCGGCCTTCCGGCACACGTCCGTGTACCACTGCGCAAAATCGACCTCCATGTCGGTGATCTGCTCCACCTTTTTCTCTTTTGCCATATTCCTCATCCTCTCAGAATGCCAAATCTAGATATCTTATTATAGCACCATTGTCAAGGGTCTGCATAGGATGGAGCAGAGGTTTTTGAGAAATTTTTTCGATCCCAGGAGGCGCTTATGACGAAGGTTACACTGTACTTAGAGCCTGCCGTGGCTCTGTTTTATTCCCGGGTCGCCGCCTGGGCAGGACTTCCGCTGGAACAGGTGCTTTGCGACAGTCTTTACAAGCTGGCAGGAGAGCTGAGCCTGGAGGCGCTGCAAAACCGGGAGGAAAACCCATTGTAATTTCCTCCCGAGTTTGCTATACTAAAGGTGAAAGCAGTCCCCGCCGGTCAGTCCGGCGGATATACAGAAAATTCGGAGGTTCCTCTATGAAATCCATCCGTGAAATTTACAAAACCGGCAAAGGCCCCTCCTCCTCTCACACCATGGGGCCGGAACGTGCCGCGAATTATTTTAAGAACGCCCACCCCCAGGCCGACGGCTTCCGGGTAATCCTCTACGGCTCTCTGAGCAAAACCGGCGTAGGCCACGGCACCGACCGGGTGCTACGGGAGGTTCTCGCCCCCGTCCCCACGGAGATCGTGTTCTCCGACGAGACGCTCCCCGCCTCCGCCCACCCCAACACCATGGACTTGATTGCTCTGGAAAACGGGGCGGAAACGGACAGGCTGCGGGTGGAATCCATCGGCGGCGGCGACATCCGCATCCCCGGCCGGACGGACGCCGAGAGCGAAGAGGTCTACGTGGAGCATTCCTTCGCGGAGATCGCCGATTTCTGCAAGTGGCGCTACATCCAGACCCTCAGCGACTACGTAGAGCTGAACGAAGGGCCGGAGATCTGGGCGTTCCTTCTGGACGTCTGGCAGACCATGAAGCAGTCCATCGACGAGGGTCTTTCCAAAACCGGCGTGCTTCCCGGCGGCCTGAACGTCCAGCGCAAGGCAAAATACCTGTACGAGCAGCACCCCAGCGATGAGAACCCGGCCATGAAGGAATTTCAGATGATCGCCGCTTACGCCTACGCCGTCGCCGAGCAGAACGCGGACAACGGCACCATCGTCACCGCCCCCACCTGCGGCGCCTGCGGTGTACTGCCCGCCGTCCTCAAATATGCCCAGGTGACGAGAGGCTTTACCGACGCGCAGATTTGCCGGGGGCTTGCCACTGCCGGCATCATCGGCAACCTGACCAAGACCAACGCTTCCATCTCCGGGGCGGAGTGCGGCTGTCAGGCGGAGATCGGCACCGCCTGCTCCATGGCCGCGGCGGCGCTGGCAGAGCTGTATCACCAGGATCTGGATCAGGTGGAATACGCCGCGGAGGTCGCCATGGAGCATCATCTGGGTCTGACCTGCGACCCCATCTGCGGTCTGGTGCAGATCCCCTGCATCGAGCGCAACGCCGTCGCCGCGGTCCGCGCCATGAACGCCTGCAACCTGAGCTATTTTCTCACCGGCTCCCGGAACATCAGCTACGACATGGTGTGCCGCGCCATGCGGGAAACCGGCGTCAATCTGGATCACCGCTTCCGGGAAACCAGCGAGGGCGGCCTCGCCAAGCTGTATAACCGGCGGAAAAAGCAGTAATAGAGGGTCTATCTGAAAACCCGCTGTCATCCACCGGAATCGGATGACAGCGGGTCGTTTATTTTTTGCAGCAGCAGCCGCACCGGGAGCAGTCCCCGCAGCAGCCGTCCTTTTTCTTTTTTCGCAGCAGTAAGTACACGCAGTACCCGCCGATCAGGGCGAGCAGCAGATAATCCATCCAGCTCATGTCAGCAGCAGCCCCACATGGTAGACCACAAATGCCGCCAACCAGGCCACCGCGCACTGCGCAAACACGATCCCCACCGTCTTCCAGCCGGATTTCAGCTCCGTCTTTATGGTGGAAACCGCCGCCACACAGGGGGTATACAGCAGGCAGAAGGCGAGGAAGCTTGCCGCCGACGCCGTGGTAAACAGGGAATGCAGGGCAGCGCCAAGCTGCTCCGTGCTGACCCCCAGAATCACGCCGAAGGTGCTGACCACCGCTTCCTTCGCGGTGAAGCCGGACACCAGCGCCGTCACCATCCGCCAGTCGCCGAAGCCCAGGGGTGCAAAGATGGGCGACACCAGCCGCCCCAGCGCGGCAAGGATGCTGCTTGCGCTGTTTTCCACCACGTTCAGCCGGGTATCAAAGGTCTGCATGAACCAGATGATAACCGTCGCCATGAAAATCACCGTAAACGCCCGGGTCAGGAAGTCTTTCGCCTTCTCCCACATCAGCAGAACCACGGATTTTGCCGAGGGGAAGCGGTAATTGGGCAGCTCCATCACGAAGGGAACGGGATTGCCCTTAAAGGCGGTATTTTTCAGAACCAGCGCCACCAGAATGCCCACCAGAATGCCGCCGAAATACAGTGCCAGCATCACGAGCAGCTCATGCCCCGGGAAAAACGCGGCGGCAAACAGGGTGTAAATGGGGATTTTCGCCGAGCAGCTCATGAAGGGGGTCAGCAAAATGGTCATTTTCCGATCCCGGTTGGAGGAAAGAGTCCTCGTTGCCATGATGGCAGGGACGGAGCAGCCAAAGCCCACCAGCATGGGCACGAAGCTCCTTCCGGAAAGGCCGATCTTCCGCAGCAGCTTGTCCATGACAAAGGCCACCCGCGCCATATAGCCGCTGTCCTCCAGAATGGACAGGAAGAAAAACAGCGTCACGATCAGAGGAAGGAAGCTCACAACGCTGCCCACGCCGGCAAAAATGCCGTCGATGATCAGGCTGTGTACCACAGGGTTGATGCCATAGGCCGTCAGCGCCCGGTCAGCCAGGAGGGTCAGTCCGTCAATGGCATAGGCCATCACGTCGGACAAAAACGCCCCCACCACGTTGAAGGTCAGGAAAAACACCAGCCCCATAATCGCAATAAACAGCGGAATGGCAAAAATACGGTGGGTCAGCACCTTGTCGATCTGCATACTGCGCCGGTGTTCCTTGCTTTCCTTCGCCTTCACCACGCACTCCGCGCAGACCTTTTCGATGAAATTATAGCGCATGTCCGCCAGCGCCGCGTTTCTGTCCAGCCCAGTTTCGTGCTCCATCTCGATAACGGTGTGCTCGATCAGTTCCTTTTCGTTCTGGCTCAGTTCCAGCACGTCGAAAAAGTCCTGCTCCCCCTCAATGAGCTTCATGGCGCAGAAGCGGCGGGCGATGTTGACACGCTGGGCATGATCCTCGATGATGTGGCACACCGCATGGATGCACCGATGCACCGGCCCCTCGGGGCAGAAATCCTGCACCTTGGGCGTCACCCGGCGGGAGGCGGTGTCGAGCAGCGTATCCACCAGCTCGGTGAT
>CAKTKF010000161.1 GCA_934569215.1 uncultured Oscillospiraceae bacterium | reverse complement strand
ACAGAAGATTTTCAGGAGGAATTCTGAATTATGGCAAATATTGGTTTTATCTCCCTCGGCTGCGCCAAGAATCAGGTGGACTGCGAGCGGATGATGTATCGGGTGCAGGAGGCGGGTCATACCGTCAAGTCGGATGTGGTCGGCAGCGACGTGGTGGTCATCAACACCTGCGGCTTTATCGACTCGGCAAAATCCGAGGCGATCGATTACATTTTGCAGACTGCCGCCCTGAAAGCGGAGGGACTGGTGGGCAAAATTCTGGTCACCGGCTGCCTGTCCCAGCGGTATCAGGAGGACATTCTGAAGGAAATGCCCGAGGTGGACGGCATTCTTGGCACCGGAAGCTACACGGAAATCGTTCCCGCCATTGAAAAGCTCCTGAACGGGGAGCAGGTGGTGGACTTCGGCTCCATCGACGCCCCGGAAGTGGAAACGGGACGCATCATGACCACGGCGGGGCATTACGCCTTCATCAAAATCGCCGAGGGCTGCGACAACCACTGCGCCTACTGCGTCATTCCCTCCCTGCGGGGCAAATACCGCAGCCGCCAGATGGACGACGTGCTTTACGAAGCCCGGATGCTGGCAAGCAGCGGTGTGAAGGAGCTGATCGTGGTCGCCCAGGACACCAGCCGCTACGGCACGGACTTGCCCGGACACAAGCGGCTTTTGCCGGAGCTTCTGCGGAAGCTCTGCGAGATCGACGCTCTGCACTGGATCCGCGTCCACTACGTCTATCCCGACGAAATCGACGACGAATTCATTCAGGTCATGGCCGCCGAGCCGAAAATCGTCAAATATCTGGATATCCCCATCCAGCACTGCAACAGCAAAATCCTGAAGCTGATGAACCGCCGGGGAGACGGGGAATTCCTGAAAGCCCTGTTCGCAAGGCTGAGAGCCGGGATCCCCGGACTGGTCATCCGCACCAGCCTGATCACCGGCCTGCCCGGTGAGGGGGAGGAAGAATTTGCCGAGCTGTGCGATTTCCTGCGGGAAGAGCGCTTGGAGCGGGTCGGCGCTTTCGCGTTCTCGCCGGAGGAAGGCACCCCCGCTGCAAAAATGGAGCATGTGGACACGGACACCGCCGTCAAGCGGGCGGAGATCGTGGAAATGCTGCAATCGGAAATCATGGACGCCTACAACGCCGAAAAGCTGGGCAAGACCATGGAGGTTCTGGTGGACGGCTACGACGAGGAAAGCGGGCAGTTCTACGGCCGCACCTTCGCCGATTCCCCGGACATCGACGGCCGGGTCTGGATCGCGTCCGACGAGCCGGTTCACGAGGGCGATTTTGTCATGGTAAAAATTGACGGCTGCACCGACGGCGATTTGTGCGGCTATGTAGTGGAGGAAGAAGCATGACGCTGGCAAGCAGAATTACGCTGGTGAGGGTGGCAATGATCCCGGCGTTTATGGTGACCATGTACTTATCCGGCGGCGCGCCGGGGATGTGGATGTACATTTCTCTCGGGATTTTCATCGTTGCCAGCCTGACGGATTCCCTGGACGGCTATATCGCCCGGCATTATAACCAAGTCACGGATTTTGGAAAATTTCTCGATCCCCTGGCTGACAAGCTGTTGGTAATTGCCGCCATGTGCATGTTTTGCCAGTGGGGCGTGTTTCCCGCATGGGCGCTGATGATTGTGCTGACCCGGGAGTTTGCCGTGACGGGACTGCGGCTGATCGCCGTCCAAAAGGGGCACGTGATCGCTGCCGGATGGAGCGGCAAGGTCAAGACCGCCAGCACCATGGTGGGGCTTTGCGTCATGATGGCGCTGCCCGGCGTGACCGTACTCAATTGGGTTGTTATCGGTGTCATTGTGCTCACCACGGTTTATTCCGGCGTGGAATATTTTATCCAGAACTGGAAATGCCTGTGGAGCTGAAAAGAAAGCGCTGTCATCCCGCCGCGGCGGGATGACAGCGTTTTTGCGAAAAAATATCCACCCATGCAACGTTTTGGCCGGCTCAATCGTTTCCTATCTGAGAGGAGGGGAAGGCAAATGCCTAGTTTGCTGCGCACCAACAAAGAAATCATGGAAATCTATGACCGTCAGGTAGACACCGTTTACCGTGTCTGCTACGCATACATGAAAAACGCCCCGGAAGCAGAGGATATGACCCAGGAGACCTTCCTGCGGCTGATGTCCAACGGAAAGCCTTTTGCAGACCAACGCCACGAAAAGGCGTGGCTCATTATCACGGCGTCAAACCTCTGCAAGGACACCCTGAAAAAGTGGTGGCGGAAAAATGAGAACATAGACGATTACACGTCCCTGCCCCAGGAGCGGACGGAGACGGGGAACGACGTGCTGGACGCCATTCTGGCGCTGCCCCAGGACTATAAGGACGTCGTCTATCTGTACTACTACGAGGGATACACCACTGCGGAAATTGCTGCCCATCAGAACTGTCCGGAAAGCACCGTCCGCAGCCGCCTGTCCCGGGCAAGAAAGCAGCTTATGACCATGTTAGGAGGTGCTGACAGATGAAAAGTCAAGTGATTTGTGACGCTTTGAACACGGTCAACCCCACGCCTGCCCAGAGAGCCAGAATGCGCGCGGCTCTGGAAGCCCAGCTTCCCGCCGAAAAGCCCCATCGCCGGGGCGCGCATCAGCAGAAGGCATCGTCTCAGCGCTGGTGGACGATCATCCCCGCCGCCGCGGCGCTGTTTGCGGTGGTGCTGCTGGGTATTTTTGTCATCGGACGGACGGATAAGGCTTCGCCGTCCATGTCCAATGTTCCCGCCGGACCGCTGACGCTGGAAAGCCTCCAATCCTCGGCAAGTTACAAGGCCAGCATGGTGATCAAGGACTACGTCCAGAGCTACAACGCCACGGGCGACGTAGACGAGACCCTTTCCGAAGCGTACCGCGCCTACGGCTGCCGGAATACGGAAATGGCGCAGAAGGTGGACGAAATCTGCACGAAATACGGCCTGAACAAGGTCGGAGACGGAATTTCCCCGGATACCACCGAAGAAATGTTCACCGCGCTGAATGTCAGAAGCATGGTCAGAGACTCCGGGAACGGGGACGTGACCACCAGCAATCCCAGCTATTCCGCTGACGGCAACTTTGAGTTCTGGGGCGCGACCACGGTCAGCGGCGTGGACTACCCCATAGAATACCGGGCGTACCGCGCCATGAAGCAGACCCTGTCCACGGCCTATTGGGAAATCGAGAATACGAGCGACTACCAGTGGTCGAACTATGTCACCACCGCCGGGACGGATGTCCTCATTGCCGTGGGGCAGAACAATTCCCTTGTGCTGACGGACACCGGCGACTCCGTTGTCGTGATCGTTGTGATGAACGCCACGACGGGGGACACCCAGACGGGAAAGGCGGCGCTGGAAGCCTTTGCCAACACCTTTGACCTGTCCCTCGCCCCGAGAACCCAGAACGCCCCCGTTGAAACCACCGCGCCAACCGAAAGCGGCACCGCGATTCCGGAAGCCTACCAGCCGGTCGTCGCCAAATATACCACCGCCCTTACGGAACACTGGGGCGGGGAGGCGTGCAGCAACGCGGACATCAGCATTCTGGTGAGCTACGCAACCTCCCCCAGCGAGCTGGGCTATGCGCTCCTTGATCTGGACAATGACGGCACGGACGAGCTTATCATCGCCAACGACGCCGAACGGCAGGTCATTTACGACCTGTATTCTCTGGTGGACGGCAAGCTGGTGCATGTGTTCACCGGCTGGGATCGGAATTCCTATGAGCTGCGGGAAGGTTTCCGCATTCTGAACATCGGGTCGAACGGCGCGGCGTCCGCGGACTATGTGTACTGCCACCTGAGCAGGGGACAGCTTGTCACGGATAGCCTTATCCGGTTTGACGCGGCGACAGACCCGGATCACCCCTGGTTCAGGGGAACGGGCGAGAATGATCTTGCGCCGATCGCCGACGAAAACTGGTCGGAGGACGAAATTTACAGTGCCGCCGCCAGCCTTCCCATTGCAATTACACCATTCGCAGACGACAGTGCCGGGAGCTACGACCCGGCACTGGCCGACTATGAAGGGTATCTTTCCACCATCGACACGAGTTCCATAAAATACTATGCGCTTCGTGACATGGACGGCGACGGACAGGATGAAT
>CAKTKF010000160.1 GCA_934569215.1 uncultured Oscillospiraceae bacterium | reverse complement strand
CCTGTCCGAAGAACACGTCCTTTTTTATCTTTTCTCTTTGCGGACATTGTCAAACTCCTTTCCGCTGTGGAAAGAGCCTGAATTGACAGGGTTATTTTATCACATTCAGGCTCCATTTTCCACAGCAAAATATGAAAATCAAACGGAAAATGCTGTTTCCAGATACCGTTCAAAGGCCCGGCGCTTTATCAGCCGTTTGGAGCCGATCCACAAAACATACGGGCAATTGTCATTACTTGTCAAATCCCGCAGTTTGTTAATGCCGATGCCAAAATATGCTGCCGCTTCTTCAAAGGTCAGATTTGCTTTTTCCCAAATGGGAACCTCGTATTTCAATCAGCAGCACCGACCTTTCCAAAATATTTTTCTATTTCTATTCTTTTCATGTATTTCATTCCCTTCTAAAATTGATTGTGAATGGAAAAGTACATGTACCAGGTGTACCATGCGTACCGATTCGGTACACTTGGTACGGATAGTACACGTACTTTTGAGTTTGTATTTATTTTTGCAGAAGTCGAATGCCCCAAAAGCCTCTGGCAAAGCGTCCGTCACCTATGTCGGCTATTTATCGTCCTCGATTTTGATTCACCTCCATTCTTTTGTTTTTCTCGTGCTGCGAAAGAAGTGACGCTTCGGGAGCCGGAAGCGGATGAAGTCGTGGTAAAGGTCGCCGCCTGCGGTGTCTGCGGAACGGACGTACATATTTACCACGGGGACAAAGGCTCCGCGGACGTAAACCCGCCGGTGATCCTGGGACATGAATTTTCCGGCGTAGTCGAAAAAATCGGTTCGGCGGTAACCTCACTTCATGTGGGAGACCATGTGACGGTAGACCCCAACATCTACTGCGGCAGCTGCCATTACTGCAAGATCGGGAAGAAAAATCTGTGCCGGAATCTGTTCGCCATCGGCGTCAACCGGGACGGCGGCTTCGCGGAAAGATGTGTCGTTCCGGAAAAGCAGTGCGTCGTCCTGGACAAGACAATTCCGCTGGAGTACGGCGCCATGACGGAGCCGCTGGCCTGCTGCCTGCGGGGCATCGACATTGCGAATATTCGCCCTGGGGATACCGTCTGCGTCATTGGCGACGGTGCCATCGGCCTTTTGATGGTACAGCTGGCAAAGCTGGCGGGTGCGTCTAAGATCATCCTCAGCGCGCCGATCGACAGCCGCCGGGAGCTTGGCCTGAGTCTGGGCGCGGATGTCGTCGTAAACCCCATGAAAGAGGATCTGCTCAGCCGGATCCGGGAGGAATTCCACTCCGAGGGCGCGGATGTTGTGATCGAGTGTGTCGGCAGCATCCAGGCAACAGCGCAGGCGGTAGCGGCTGCGGATCGGGGCGGCACGGTGCTGTTGTTCAGCGTTCCCAAGCCGGGCGCTACCTACGGTCTCAGCCTGGAGGACGTATACCATAAGGAGCTCAAGATCTGCGGTTCCTTTGTCAATCCGGACACCCACGGCCGGGCGGCCGCGCTGATCAGCTCCGGAAAAGTTCGGCTGGAGCAGATCATCACCCACGCCTTCCCCGTAGATCAGCTGGAGGAGGCCATTCACATGCAGATGAGCGCCGAGTCCATCAAGGTCATTGTAAAACCTGGCATCACCCAAATGGAGAAAATCAGCGCGGTACGCTGAAGAAAAGGAGAGACCCATTTATGGAAAAGGAAATGATTCAGCAAATTATGTACGCGCCCCATCAGGTCAGCTTCCGGAAGACGGCCGTACCCCCGGTTCTGCCCGGGCAGGTCAAGATCAAGATAAAAATGATCGGCATCTGCGGCAGCGACATCCACGTGTTCCACGGAACCCACCCCTTTACCTCCTACCCGGTAACCCAGGGTCATGAGGTGTCCGGCGAGATCGTGGAGCTGGGCGAGAACGTGACCGGTCTGACGCTGGGGCAGAGCGTCACCATCGAGCCGCAGGTGGTATGCGGAAAATGCTATCCGTGCCGCCACGGGAAATACAACCTCTGCGAAGAGCTGAAGGTCATGGGCTTCCAGACGACCGGCACCGCGTCCACCTATTTTGTGGTGGATGCCGCCAAGGTAACGCCCCTGCCCGAGGGGATGGACTACAAGGCCGGTGCAATGCTGGAGCCGCTGGCAGTGGCCGTTCACGCGGTTCGCAGAGCCGGTGACGTTCGTGGCATGAAGATCGCGGTTCTGGGTGCCGGCCCCATCGGCAACCTGGTGGCGCAGGCGGCAAAGGGACTGGGCGCGGAGGCCGTGCTGGTCACCGATGTCAGCGACTACCGTCTGGCGCTTGCAAAGCAGGTGGGTGCGGACTATACCGCCAACACGAAGAATGTGAACTTTGGCGACGCGATGGTGTCGTGCTTCGGCCCCGACAAGGCGGACGTCATCTATGACTGTGCCGGCAACAATGTCACCATGGGCCAGGCCATCCAGTACGCCAGAAAGGGCAGCACCATCATTCTGGTAGCAGTGTTTGCCGGTATGGCGAATGTGGATCTGGCGGTGCTCAACGACCATGAGCTGGATCTGAATACCACCATGATGTACCGCCACGAGGACTATCTGACGGCAATGGAGCTGGTCAATGCAGGCAAGGTGCAGCTGGTGCCGCTGCAAAGCAAGGTGTTCCCCTTCGGGCAGTACCAGCAGGCCTACGAGTTCATTGACGCCAACCGGGAAACCACCATGAAGGTTCTGATTGACGTGGAGGATGACAGCGGTGTTACGCTGTAACGCAGGAATTCAGAAAGCGTAATCCCATCCGTATCATCTAAATTGTAAATGCGGCGTCCGGTTACCGGACGCCGCGTTTGTCGTTTTTCGGTTCAGCGCCGAAACGCCCTTTGTTCCCGGGCGATCTGCTGAATTTGCGGCATGCAGCTGTCGAGAAACAGCCGGTACCCGCAGGCGGAATCCCCCGTGCAGAAGACCTCCCGGCGCATTCGCTTGCAGCCGCCGTTGCAGAAGGCTCTGTACGGGCAGCTGCCGCACTGGGCAGGGAGCGCAGCCGGCACTTTGGTGGGAGAAGCGAGAGAGCGTTCAAACAGCGTCTCCAGAGCGTCCTCCAGGATGCTTCCCAGCCGGTATTGCTCCAGGCAATAGAAATCACAAGGGAACACGGAACCGTCCGCCTCCACCACCAACTGGGGCTGACACCGGCCGTCGATGCCGCAGGAGGTGGGAAAGCCGTAGGCCGCAAGGTTGACCAGGTCGTCAAACAATCGAACGCTGCGGTAGCGTCCGGCGCGGAAATCCGCCAGCCACAGGGGAAACAACTGGCTGTAGAAGGAGGCAAACCGCTGGGGCGTCAGGGCGAAAGGATTCTTATTCGGCTGTTCCAGAGCGTCCAGGCAGGGCGTGAACTGGACATAGGCGATGCCGTCCGCTTCCAGCTGCTTCCAGATTTTCTGGGGATGCCGAGCCGCCTGGCGGGTCAGGGTACACAGCACGTTATAGGGGATACGGTATTCGGACAGGTGTTTGATTGCCTGCCGGACAAGCTGGTTGGTGCCTTGACCCGCCGGGTCTACCCGCGTCTCATCGTGGCACTGAGGCAGGACGTCCCACGAGACGCCCACCAGGAAATGATTCTCCGCAAGGAAACGGCACCACCCATCGTCCAGGAGCGTGGCATTGGTTTGCAGCGTGTAGCTGACCTGTATTCTCTTCTCCCAGCCTTTTACGGTATTCACAAATTCTTCGAACCACGGCAGCCCCGCAAGGGTCGGTTCCCCGCCCTGAAAGGCAAATGTCAGCCGGTCGCCGTCGGACAGCTGATCGTGAATGCGCTGCAGCATGGTGTGCATCGACGGGATCGGCATGATGCCGTAGGATTTGACCTCCCGGATATCGGCAATGTCCGCGTAGAAGCAGTATTTGCATCGCAGATTACACAAGGAGGATGCAGGTTTTATCATAATGGAAAGATTTTTCATTGATTTCTCCCTCAGTGAGCTGAATAAGAAAGCCTACGTCAATATCGAGGCTTGGCGCAATCGTCCTCTGCAAGGCGGCAAGTACCCTTATGTGTATGTAGACGGTATCTATCTCAAGCGGAACTGGGGCGGCGAGTACGAAAATGTGGCCGTTTTGGTGGCAATTGCCGTCAACAAGGATGGTTATCGTGAGGTTTT
>CAKTKF010000159.1 GCA_934569215.1 uncultured Oscillospiraceae bacterium | reverse complement strand
CTCATCGAGATGTATCTGGCAGGTGTATCCGTGCGTCGGGTAGAGGACATCACGGAGGCTTTATGGGGCAGCAAGGTGTCCGCCTCCACCATCGGGCGGCGATTTTTATGTATCTTCGCACAGCCCGATCATACCACAAAATGGATACTTCCGTCAACCGAATCCGCATATAGTATTCGATGCGGAAGGCGCGGCGGTGGCAGTTCCACCGGCTCCAGGCGATTCAATTGGCTTATTCATCAAGCAAAGCCTCTGGCTTTCGCCAGAGGCTTAAAACGACCTTATTCGCAGGTTGAAAACGGGATTATCCCTCTTGGCTTTCATACCGCAGCGGCACACCGTACACGGCTTCGTAGGTCTCACGGCAGAAGTCCTCCGTCTTTTGCTTCAGCTGCTCCCGGGCGGCGGGGCGGGATAGAGTCTCGTCCGGCCAGATGGGCGCGCCTAAGTGGGGCGTGTATTCCTGCACCGGGAAGCCGTCGGCACCGATGATATCGCTGTCCGCCATCGTAATGAAGCACGGCACCACCGGCACATGGTTTTTCAGCGCCATGTCAAAGGCCCCGGGTTTCAGGGGCTTGGGCTTGCGGTAGTTCCACCACATGCTCTGCTCCGGGTAGATCAGCAGGCAGTTGCCCTCCGACAGCACCCGGTCTACCGCGCGGAGAAACTTCTTCATGGTCTGCATATTGGAGCTGAGGGGAAGGGTGTTGCAGTTGCGCATGAGAAAGCCGTAAAAGCCGGGGAAGCTGGTGTAGTTCCCCTCCCGGATCACCCGGTACATCCGCTTGGGATGTTTGGACGCGTCAAACACCTTCTGCATGATGAAGCTGTCCATGGGATGAAAATGGTTGCAGGTGATCACTGCCCCCTTTACCCCGACCAAATGCTCCAGGCCTTCGGATTTGTGCAGAATGATCTCTTTTTTCCGCCGCAGATTCCAGAAATACAGGTACGCCGCCCCAAAGGCCGCCGTCCGCCTGCACTCGGCGGGAAAACGCCTGTCCGCGTACTCGATTTCCTCCGGCAGCAGGACGCGGCTGGGGGGATCGTTTTCCACGTCCTCGTCAAAGCGTCCCTCCCGCTCATATTGGGCGATCTTTTCCAGTATGGCCAGCCGCTCCGGAGATTTATCAGGGGTCTGCTGGGGCGTCATACGTTCACCACCCGCCTGATCTTCCAGCGGATCAACATGTTCGCCGTCCGCTTTCTGGCCTGTTTTTTGCCCATGGCGATCAGATGCGTGGTCTCCTCAGCGGAGCGGGCGACATGCCACTCGGTATAGCCCTCCCGAACCTTGCGGATTTCCTCCAGATAGCCGGAACGTTCCGCATAGTCCCAGAACACGTCGCCGAAGGCCACGTCATCCCGGTGCCATGGCTTGAAGTCCAGATTGTAGTGGATGAGCTTGGGGGCGTTCGTGTGGACGTCGCAGGGCATGGTGTTCCACTCGAAGCCCACGTACTCTACCCGGTTCTTGCAGATAACGTTCAGGTAGTCCTGATCCTGCGCGATCTGGAAGGTGACGCTTTGCAGCAGCCGGAGGAACACGTTCAGAAAATCGCACTCCCGCATGGCGTCCAGATTCATCAGCAGCACGCCCGCGTTGAAGTAGTGATCCGCCGCCACCCGCAGGCGCTTTTTCGTGTACAGCGCCAGCGCCGGGATGGAGCCGACCACGCTGTCGGGGATCGCCCCCACCAGATTGTCCTCCAAGTCCACGTCGTACAGCTCTGACACGTCGCCCAGCAGCACCACGTCGCTGTCTAAGTACAGCGCCTTGTTAAGCCCGGGGAACAGATCGGGGATGAACAGGCGGTAATAGGTGGATTTGGAATAGTAGTCACGGGTGTGGAGCTTGTCGGCAAACTGCTCCACGGCCTGCGTAATGTCGATAAACTCCATGGTAAAGCCCTCGGAGGCGAAGGAATCCGTCAGCCGCCGGATGTTCTCCGGGTCAAGACCGGTGTGGAGTATCCGCAGGGCGTAATCCCGCTTGGGATTGCAGTTCTCCTTCAAAGACGTAAGCGTCACCGCGAGGAAGGGAACGTAGGCGTTATCACAGGCGAAAAATAAGTTGACGGGGTTCATTGCAGGTTCTCCTTTATGGACAGATATTCATTCAGAATGTCATCGAAGCAGGTGTAGCCGAAGCGCTTGCGTACCTTCTCCACCTGCCATTGCTTGATGTTTTCCGTGTGGGGGTAGGGGGTGTAAAACAGCCGCTTGGAAAAATGCCGGATTACGGTGTGGCCGTGGAGGAACTTCTGGTCGTTGAACCGCTGGGGCAAGAGCCGCCGCGCGGTGGTGGAGCGAATCAGCGCGGACTGATCCGCGAACATCAGCTTCTTTGTCCGAAGCAGCTCCCGGGATTTTTCAAAAATCCCGGTCTGGCGGCACAGCTTCATGTTGAACAGGAGCACACCGGCGTTGATGTAGTTTGGGTTAATGAGATATTTCCCATAGTGATCCCGGGCGGCGGCGTACTCCACGGTTTCCACATCCAGATCGTAAAGCAGGCCGATATCCTTGCAGACCATAATGTCCGCGTCCAGGTACAATAGCTTGTCCGGCAGGGGCAGAAGGTCTGCCAGCAGCCGCAGCAGGGTGTAGGGGGAGCAGTAGCAGCCCTCGTTGGCGTTGTGCCTCAGGTGCTGCTCGTAAAGCTCCGTGACGTCGTAGAGCTTGACAAACGTGTCGGGGTTATGGCGGCGCAGCGCCGTCTCGATGATGTCCGCATGGCGCCGGGTCAAGGGAAGGTAATCGGGGGAAACCCGGGTCAACTCCATGGTGAAAATATGGACGGTCAGCGGCCTTGGCGCGTCCAGCCGACGTACAATGGACAGAGCCGACGTCAGAACGCCGTCGAACACCTTGTCGTTGCCGCAATACAGGATATCGGTCACGTCTTCTCCTCTTTCTTCACATATCGGATGTATTCGTAGTCGCTTTCCCGGCTTCTTTCGACCATGGTCTTGTAGATTTCATCCCGCAGCGCCTGTGCTCTGGCTCTGGGGGGAAGGCTGTGGTCGGGGTAGAAGGGGCCGTCCAGATAGGTCACCGTCCGGGGCTTCCGGCCGAAGCGGCGGCGGTGGTAGGTGGTGGTCAGAGCAAAGCTGGGAACGTCCAGCTCCACGGGGTACTTCATGGACGTGGCGGGGAAATCCCGGATGCTGGTATAGTACGGCCAGATGTGGGCTTCCGGGTAGACCATGATGTAGCTGCCTTCCTCAATTCTGGTGCGGATGGCGTCCAGAAAGGAACGCATGGCTTTTATGTTGGACGGGAGGGGCAGAGCGCCTAAGTACGGGGTGATCTTTCCCAGCACCGGCATGGACACATTGTTGGGGTGGACGATCATATAGACGCTTTTGGGGAACAGCGCCAGATTGGGAAGGAACGGGTCGCCCACCTGCTGGGTGTGGTTGCCGTAGACAAAGCAGCCGGTCTTGCCGACTGCTTTCAGCACCTGCCGGTTTTCAAAGCGCGCGTGGAGCGCCAGCTTGCAGTACAGGAACGCCGCGGGCATGGCAAACAGGCGATAAGCGACGAACCTTGCCGCCTTCCACGCGGGGCGGGGGTCAATGTACCGGTAGCCCTCGTCAATGCGCCGGGGTTCGATTTGGGCAGAGGAAAACTCGTCGTTTCGCGCGTCGGTGTAATATACGGTTTTGATCGGCGGGGGGGCTTGCGTCTTCATAAAAGGCTCCATCCAAATTGTTTCCAAAGTGTGTATCAGTTTACCGCCAAAGTCCCCGAAAGTCAAGAAGCTCTGTCGTTCCCCCGCTCTACCCGCCCGTCCCCTCCCGTTTTGCCGGTAGAATAAGGCGGGCGGGACTCTACCGGGCGTTCTACTGGCAGAGAAACGGCGATAGAAGCAAGAATGGGCGCGTTTCCCCGTAAGGCTCCCGCCCGTCAGGTTCCGTGTGGGAAAGTATGGCAAAACCGGATGTTTCTAATTGTGCAGCCGGACATATGGGTTCCCCTTCACTCTCTGTGCCGGCTGCCGTTCCATCCTGTTTGCGCATGTCCGTTTTATCCATTTGCCTCCCGAAAAAGTTAATATTATTTCGGGTATTTGTTGATATATAACATATTATGGCATAAAAATATATCTATTTTGTCCTGCTCAAAACGGTTGAC
>CAKTKF010000158.1 GCA_934569215.1 uncultured Oscillospiraceae bacterium | reverse complement strand
CCCGGTAGTCGCTGTCCACCACGCCGACCTTGTTGGCAGGTGCCAGACCCCGCTTGCAGGCAAGGCCGCTGCGGGCATATACCAGCCCCGCACAGCCCTCCGGAACCTCCAGCGCGATGCCCGTGGGGATGAACACCGTCTCCCCCGGCCGGATGGTCACGGTTGCGTCAACGCAGGCGTACAGGTCAGCGCCCGCCGCGCCGGCGGTGCCGTAGGTGGGGAGCTTTGCCCCGTCACGCAGGATTTTCACATGGATCGGGTTCATCATTTCATACCGCTCTTTTCTCCCTGCCAGTCCTCCCAGAGGACGGTTTTTCCCGCTGCCAAAGAAGCCGGGACGTCAATAAGCCTCTGGTTTTCAGAACCCCGGAACCGCAGGGACAGATTTTTCTTTGCCTCCACAAAGGGGCCGTCCACCAGAACGTCCAGATAGCTTAAGTATTCCCGGGTGTCCCCCAGTCGGCCGGAGCGAATGTCCTTTTCAAACAGGTAGCCGGAGAACGCCCAGATGCTTTTCTGGGGCATTTCCCGTTTGATCTGCCGAAGCAGCTCTACGATCGCCCCCTGATTTTCCGGCTCAAAGGGTTCTCCCCCCAGCAGTGTCAGCCCCCGGATATAGTCCGGCCGGAGCATGTCCAGAATGGTATCAATGGTTTTCTGGGTGAACGGTTCGCCGTAGCCAAAATCCCAGGCCACTTCATTAAAGCAGCCGGGGCAGTGATGGGTGCAGCCGGAGACAAACAGGCTCACCCGCACGCCGGGGCCGTTGGCAATGTCGCAGTTTTTGATCGTCGCGTAATTCATATTCTTCCCCCTAAAGCGCATTTCTGTTAGTATACCACAGCTTGCCCCGGATTTCCACACTTATCTGATAAATGCAGCAAAAAGCGCCGCCGTGACACTCCACGGCGGCGCAATGGTCAGCACCAAATCATTTCTTTTGTTCTTCGTCGGGATAGTCGGCCTTATACTGCTCCCAGACCTCGATCTGTCCCTTTCTGTCCAGGCCCCGGCGAACCAGCTTCTTCACGGTGTCATAGATGACCGCGAACAACGGCACGCCGATGACCATGCCAAAGACGCCCCACAATCCGCCGAAGAGGATAATGGTAAACAGCACCCAGAAGCTGGACAGGCCGGTGCGGTCGCCCAGGATCTTCGGCCCGATAACGTTGCCATCCAGCTGCTGCAACGCCAGGACAAAAATCACGAACCAAAGGGCTTTGATGGGGCTTTCAATCAAAATCAGCAGCGTGGAGGGAACCGCGCCGATGATGGGGCCAAAGAACGGGATCACGTTGGTAATGCCCACAATGGCGGACACAAGCAGCGCGTTGGGGAACCGCAGGATCGAGCAGCCGATATAGCACAGCACGCCGATGATGGCAGAATCCAGAATTTTTCCGTCAATAAATCCGCCGAACATACGGTCAATGAACGCCACCTCCTTCAGCAGCAGCTCCGCCCACTTGGGCTTCAGGGCGCTGCGGATAATCAGGACGCTTTGCCGTGCAAATTTTTTCCTGCTGAACAGAAGATACACCGCCACAATCAGGCCAATCAGCAGATTATACAGGAACATCAGCACCTTCCACACGCTGCTGCCCACGCCGGAGACGATGCTCACCACACTGGAAACATAGGGTGCCAGCGTGTTGTTCGCCCAGTTTTGCAGGTCGGTGTTTACAGTATTATAGATGGTGTTGAACAGGGACACCAGCTTCTCGTTCTCTCCAAAGGTCGCCATCGCCCAGGCATACAGCTTGGAAATCTTGTCGGGAAGGCTGAGCCACAGGGTCTGAATGCTGGAAAACAGCTGGGGCGCGATCATAATGATCAGGGCATATACAATTAGAAGTCCCGAGATCATGCTGAGACCCACCGCCAGTCCGTTGGACAGCTTTTTCAGTTTATTGGGCAGATGCTTCTGAAACAGCGATTCGTACAAATTGCACATCGGCCGCAGCAGATACGCCATAACGCCGCCGTAAGCAAATGGCGCCAGGATGCTTCCCAGCTTGTTCAGTGCATCGCCCACGCCCCGAAAGCGGTAAACGACAAAAAACAGCACGATACTCAGACCGACACCGCCAAATATGGACAGCATCAGGTAAAAATACCGCCGCTTGACAGGATCCTTCATTTTCCCACCCCCATAAAACTCTATTCAAAGTATACCAGCATTCGACCGCCCCAGTATGAATAATTTGTGAATATTCCCTTTTTTTCTTTTGTCCCCGACAAAAAGTTTACAAAAATCTCACGCCCGCACTTCCCTCCCGGCCTTGCCATTTTTCTGCGGTTGGGATATAATAACGGTAAACACAAAATCCCGTCAGGAGGTTCTTTATGCCCTACTATTATTTTGACTGGACATATGTTGTCCTGGTTCTGCCCTGCGTGCTGCTGTCCCTCTGGGCAAGCGCCAATGTCAACTCCACCTTCCGGAAATATTCCAAGCAGTATTCCTCCCGCCGCCTTACCGGAGCGGAGGCTGCCCAGCGGGTGCTGTCCGCCAACGGGGTTTCCGGCGTGCGCATTGAGCGCATCAGCGGAAATCTGACCGACCATTACGATCCCAGAACCAATGTCATCCGCCTGTCCGATGGAGTGTATGACAACACCTCCACCGCCGCCATCGGCGTGGCCTGCCACGAGGCCGGGCACGCGGTGCAGTACGCCCAGAGCTACGCCCCCATCAAGCTGAGAGCCGCCATCATCCCCGTCACCAACATCGGTTCCAAGCTTGCCATGCCGCTGATTCTCATCGGCCTGCTGCTGTCCTACGCGGCGGATGTTTCCTATTTCTTCGTGTATCTGGGCATTGCCTGCTTCGGCCTGTCCCTGGTGTTCCAGCTGGTGACCCTGCCCGTGGAATTCAACGCCAGTCACCGCGCCCTGGTCGCCATTGACGAGGGCGGCCTTCTGACGGAGGAAGAGCAGAAGGGCGCAAGGAAAACCCTCACCGCCGCAGCGCTGACCTACGTCGCCGCCACTGCCACCGCGCTGGCACAGCTTCTGCGCCTGCTGGTGATCTTCGGCGGAAACGGCCGCAGGAGAAGGGACTAAACTATGGCGTCATGGATGGTTCATCTGCGGATCGCGGACAGGCTGCTGGATGCAATGCCGGGGCTTTCCCCGGTGGAATTCATCGTGGGCAACGTCGCCCCGGACAGCGGCGTTCCCAATGCGGACTGGTCGCAGTTCTCGCCCAGCACCACGGTTTCCCACTTCAAGGCAGGCGGCGAAAAGGCATGTCCGGAGCGCTTCGCCGCCAAATATTTTACCCCCGCTCAGCAGAAAACCTACGATTCTGCCCAATATTCCTTTTATCTCGGGTATCTCGTCCACCTGATCACCGACGTTCTCTGGGTGCGGGACATCTACGACCCCTCCAAGATTCGGTTTTCCGAGGAGCGCGCCCGTGACCCCGAGGGCTTTATCTGGAAGCTGAAGGAGGACTGGTATGATCTGGACTACAAATACCTCCGCGACCATCCCGGCTTCCGCGCCTTCCGGGTCTATCTGGGGGCGGTGGGCTTCGTCAATTCCTACATGGAGGAATTCGCCCCTGACGCCTTTGACAACCGCCGTCAGTACATTACCGGCTTCTATCTTCAGGAAAACGACCATCTGGATCGGGAATACCCTTACCTGACAGAGGCGGAAATGGACGCCTTTGTGGAAAACAGCGTCCGGGAGATTCCCTGTCTGTTAAAAGAATACTGTGCCGCGCAGGATGCCGCCGCACTTTAAGGCAGCGCCGCGCAATTCGGCAAGGAGGCACAGCAGAAGATTTTGTGCCAGATCAAAGTTTCCAAACCGGAGGAATACTGCATGTACCCGCAAGGGGTATGCCGCATCCGTAAGCCAGCTTGCGCTGGCAACGGTTGCGCAATATTTCCCGGTTTGGAAACTGCCGAGCTGGCGCAAAAGATTCGCTGTGACCCGCAGACGCAATTGCGCGGTGCCGCCTTACGCCTAAATTCTTCCGTCCCGGTATTGACAACCGGGGCGGTTTTTTGTATAATCAGCCGGTGTGAAAAGTATGAAAAATGTGATTGGAGGCGGTTTTATGCCCGGAGGCAAGCATGTCCTCGGTAAAATCAATCAGCAGCGGGTCTTCGGCACCGCAAAAGTAGGCGATCGGGGGCAGAT
>CAKTKF010000157.1 GCA_934569215.1 uncultured Oscillospiraceae bacterium | reverse complement strand
GATATAAATAGACGAATTGCACACTTTTCCCATTATTTTTGGAATTCCCCTGCCTTGCCGGGCGACGGGGAAAGTTTTTCCAAAGATTTTGCCGGGGCATCTTGACTTCCCGGCAAAAGGTGGTATAATTCCCTTACGTAATGAATGTAATAAACATGTGGGGGAGTAGCAAGCACGGCTTTCGCCGCGCAGCAAGTCAACAGTACGGCGTAGGCCTGGCTTGCTTTAATTTGCCAGACTCATGTATATCCGTCCTTTCGGTTATGCATGATCTGTCCGTTTTCAGACCTGACATATCCGTTCGGATATGGGCAGGTTTTTTTATTGGGATTTTCTGGTTCAGAGCTTCCCCGGCCGTCCTTCGGATATACCATTATGATTTCGGAAACACCCAAATAAGGAAAAGGAGAATCATTATGCTTGTACCCGTATTATTGTTCGCAGTTGGCCTTGTGCTGCTCATCAAGGGCGGCGATTGGTTCGTGGACGGCGCCACCGGCCTTGCCCGGCGCTTCCATATCCCCGAGATCATCGTGGGCGCCACCGTGGTGTCCGTCGGCACCACATTGCCGGAGGTGATGGTGTCCGCCACCGGCGCGCTGAATGGCCAGGGCGCCATGGCCTACGGCAACGCCATCGGCTCCGTCATCTGCAATACATCCCTCATTGCCGCTATCACCCTGGCCGTCCGTCCCGCCCCCGTGGACGTGCAGTCCATGAAGAAGCCGGTAATTTTCTTCTTCGTCGCCGCCGCCGTCTACTGCTTCGCCGCCTACGGGATGGGGGAATTCACCCGGCCGCTGGGCATCGTGCTGCTGGCGATGTTTGTGTACTACATGGTCGTCACCGTCCGTCAGGGCATCAAAACCCCCGCTCCCCGGGACGAGGAACCCCACGACGACGGTACGTCCGTCCCCCTGTGGAAGGAGCTACTGCTTCTGGTGGTGGGCGCGGCGGTCATTGCCGTGGGCGCGAACCTGCTGGTGGACAACGGCACCATCATCGCCAAGGAACTGGGCGTACCGGAGACGGTCATTGCTCTGACCTTCGTCGCTCTGGGTACCAGCCTGCCTGAGCTGGTTACTGCCATCACTTCCCTGGTGAAGGGTCACGGCTCGCTGTCCATCGGCAACATCATCGGCGCGAACCTGTTCAATCTGGTGCTGGTTTCCGGTGTGTCCGTCACCCTTGCGCCTTTTGAGGTACCGGTGGGCAAGACCATCTTCGGCATCAATTCCTCCCTGATCCTGGACATGCCGCTGATGATCGTCGTCATGGCGCTGCTGACCATTCCGGCGCTGACCACCAAGAAGCTCCACCGCTGGCAGGGCATTGTGCTGCTGTGCATTTACGCGGCCTTCTGCGCGATTCAGTTTTGGCTGTAAAAATCCGGAAAAGAATGCAAAGAAGGGCTTGACCTTTGGTTTTTTATAAGGTATAATACGTTCCGCTTGCTCGGAGGGCAAATCATTCACTGGAAATGAGGAGCCGGATAAGGCAACAGGCTGAAATGCCTGTGCTTATCCGGCTCTTTTTCTTGCACCGGGATCCGGGCGAACAGGAGGGAAACACAATGAATTTTCTGACAGGCAAAATCCGACCTTTGTATTTTAAGTATCTCGCCGCCGCCTTTGGCAGCGCGCTGATCTCCTCCATTTACGGCATTGTGGACGCCGCGATGGTGGGCTGGTATCAGGGTCCCGCCGGTACGGCGGCGCTGGCGGTGGTCAGCCCGGTCTGGAATATCATTTACAGTCTGGGTCTGCTCACCGGCATCGGCGGCTCCGTGCTGTTCGGCACCATGCGGGGCAAACCCAGCGTCAGCGAAAAGGAGTCCAACGAATACTTTACCGCCGCCCTGATCGAGACGGGCATTCTGGCTCTTCTTACATGGGTCGCCGTTGTGTTCTTCGACCGTCAGCTGCTGACGCTCTTCGGCGCGGAGGAAACCCTTCTGCCTCTGGCGCGGGAATATATGTTCCCCATCAAATTTGTCGTCCCCAGCTTCCTCATCACCCAGATGCTGTCGGCGTTCCTCCGCAACGACGGCAACCCCGCCCTTGCCACAAAGGCCGTCCTGTTCGGCGGTATTTTCAACGTGTTCGGGGATTATTTCTTCGTGTTCGCGGCAGATATGGGCATCATGGGCGCGGGCATCGCCACCGCCATCGGCTCGGTGCTTTCCCTTGCCGTCGTACTGACGCACTTCCTTGGGAAGAGAAATACCCTGCGGCTAGTCAGGCCGACCCGGCTTTTTGCGAAACTGCGGGCGATCAGCACAACGGGCTTTTCCACCTTCTTCGTGGACGTGGCCATGGGCATTCTCACCATGTTCTTTAACCGTCAGATCCTATTCTATCTCGGAACCAACGCCCTGTCCGTCTACGGCATCATCATCAACATCAGCACCTTCGTGCAGTGCTGTGCCTACAGCATCGGTCAGGCGGCGCAGCCCATTCTGTCCGTGAACTTCGGTGCGGGGCAGAAAAGCCGCATCGACGAAATTCTGAAATATGCCCTGGGAACGGCGGCGGTGTTCGGACTGGTGTGGACGGCGGCCGCGGAGCTGATCCCCAACGCCTTCGTGCGGGTTTTCATGACCCCGACCCAGAACATTCTGGACATTGCCCCCGGTATTATCCGGCGCTACGGCATTTCCTTCCTGCTGCTTCCCTTCAATATTTTCTCCACCTACTATTTCCAGGTCATGATGAAGCCCTCCGCCGCCTTTGCGGTTTCCGTGGGCAGGGGCGCGGTCGTCAGCGGCATTCTGATCTATCTGCTGCCCTTCGCCGCCGGTGCGGACAGCATCTGGTTCGCCATGCCCATTACGGAGCTGGTGATCGCGGTCTTCGTGGCGTTCATGATGCGCCGCTGCCAGGCCGTCTCCGGAAACCAAAGTTGATTTTCTTCCGGGCGTGTAGTATAGTTAGGGGGAGATAACAACACCCGCTTCGGCAGAAAGGAACGAAAAACCATGACGCGATATGAATTTGAGGTGCTTTCCCACCTGGAGCGCAGCGGGGCGGGACGATATTCCCTGCGGGCGCTGTCGGATGCGCTGACGATCTCCGGCGGAGAAATCTCTCGGTGCCTGGAGCGGCTGGCGTCGGAAAACCGGATTGCCCGGGACGGGGACACCCTCGCCGTCACGGAAACGGGTCTCGCCGCGCTGGAGCCTTATCGGGTGAAAAGCGCCATCATTCTCGCCGCCGGGTTCGGCTCCCGGATGATGCCCGCCACCGCCGACCGCCCCAAGCCTCTGGTGACGGTGAACGGCGTGCCCATTCTGGAAACCCTGCTGGACGCCCTGACGGCGGTGGGGATTCGGGATATTACCATCGTGCGGGGCTACCGGAAGGAATGCTTTGACGCGCTGCCGGAAAAGTACCCCTTCCTGACCCTGGTGGACAACGACATTTACAGTAAGACCAACAACATTTCCTCCGTCATGGCCGTGCTTGATAAGCTGGACGGCTGCTACCTGTGCGAGGCGGATTTATATATCACCAATCCCCAGATCATCACCAAATATCAATACGCCAGCAACATCCTCGGCGCTTACTCCCTGGAAACCGACGACTGGTGCTTCCAGATGGACGGAAACGGTCACATCATCAACTATCAAAAGGGTAACACCTTCTGCTACAACTACTACGGAATCTCCTACTGGACGCAAGCGGACAGCGCCCGCCTGCGGGAGGATTTCCGGCAGGTCTATGGGGAAGACGGCGGGAAGGACTACTTCTGGGAATTCATCCCCCTGGTGCTCCGGAAGGAGCGCTACGCCGTGGAAATCCGCCGGTGCCGGAAATCGGATATCATGGAGATCGACAATTACTACGAGCTTGCGCAGCTGGACCCCACCTACCGGGCTGCGCCGGACAGGGAGGGAACGGTATGAAATGCTACGAAGGCCATATCCTGACGGTCAATCAAAATAACGACGTCGTCCGCTATCTCGTAGAAGACGGTGGAAAAATCGTATATGTGGGAAATGAACTGCCCAGGCAGTACCGCGCCGCCGAGATTATTTCCCTGGGGAGAAAAGCCCTTATTCCCGCCTTCGTGGACACCCACCAGCACTTCGCGTCCTTCTCCACCTTCCACGCAGGGCTGAACGTCATGGACGCGGCGTCCAACGCCGAGATCATGGAGATGGTGAAGCGGTTCGC
>CAKTKF010000156.1 GCA_934569215.1 uncultured Oscillospiraceae bacterium | reverse complement strand
GGATTGATCTGCCGCCGCACTCTGCTGATGGTGCGGATGAGCAGATTCAGACCCTTTGTGGAAAGAAAGTCCGGTGCGGACGGGATGATCACGCTGTCGGCGGCAGCCAGAGCATTGATGGACATCAGCCCCAAGGACGGCATGCAGTCAATGAGAATGTAGTCGTAGTTCTCTTTCACCCGGCTGAGAACGGATTTCAGCACTTGCTCCCGGGACATTGCATTGAACAGACTCATTTCTACGCCGGACAGCTCAATGTTCGCGGGGAGCAGATCAACTCCCTCGTCGCCTTGCCGGTGGCAACCCGGCATTGGAGGCAGCATTTCTCGCTCAGCACCTTTGCTTCAGCCCTTGCGGGCTTCCTCGCTTCGTACCCTTTACGGGGCAGGTGGTCACGGCGTACTGTCCTCCCGGCTCCGGTCCAGAAGAATGTATCAGATGAATGAATATGAAGTTTTCAAGGTTCAGGTGAGGGGGAGGAGAGGTGTCTCTCTGAAGAACCCCCTCACTTAAGTAGCCATCGAGAAAGGCCATTTTTTAATATCCTTTTCAAAGAATTTTTGAGATGTGGGAAAGTTTGGAACATTGCACAAATATTTGCCTTTTTTAGATGCGAACAAATGGACGAAATTGTGCGATATGACATGTAAAAAAGCCATGCTCATAGAATGCGCTTCTATGAGCATGGCTTGAAAATTAGATTTCCTGTTTGTGTATGTAACAGGAAAACGAACTGCTTATGAAGTTTTTTATCGAGTGAACTACAATAGATTTGGAAACCAACCGTTGATCTGAATTATTTTGGATGATTTTATTATAGTTCAATAGGTAACTGGAACATCAACGTCGCTGGCAGCCTGCATCTTGAACTTGTCCATCGCGTCCCGAGCCTGGGGAATGTTGATCTGGTTATTGCTCTTCATACCGTTTTCTCTCCTTTTTGCTTTCTCGCGGTTTTGTTCCGCAACCATAGCTTTGCCAGAAACGTTTGGAGTATTAGCGTGAATTTCCGGAAGGAAATGCAGAAAATGACAGTTTTCTGACACTCCCTTAGATTCTGCTCAGATTTTTCCGCGCGGTTGCATTCAATCGGGATTTGTGATATAGTAGGGCAAAATGGGTAAATATGTAGGTGAACTTTATGAAAATCATGATTATCGGCGACGGAAAAATCGGCAGCGTTCTGGCGGAGCAGCTGTCCAGGGAAAAGCACGAGGTGACGCTGGTAGACCGTTCCGGGGTCAGACTGGATCAGTCCAACAATGAACTGGACGTGATGGTCGTGGAGGGCGATGGCGCTTCCCGGGAGGTTCAGCTGGAAGCCGGGGCGGATCAGGCGGATCTCGTCATCGCCTGTACCGGCGCGGATGAGCTGAACCTGCTGTGCTGCCTTATCGGCAAGAAGCTGGGGGCGCGGCACACCATCGCCCGGGTGCGCAACCCCATGTACGTGGAGGAGCTGAACCTCATTAAGGACGACCTGGGTCTCAGCATGGCCATCAATCCCGAGGAGGCCTGCGCCACGGAAATGGCCCGGGTGCTGCGGTTCCCCTCTGCCATTAAGATCGACACCTTTGCCCGGGGGCATGTGGAAATTCTCAAGACCGGCGTGGCGGCCGGTTCTCCCCTGGACGGTATGGTGCTGAAGGACATCGGAAAGTTCCGTGCCAACGTGCTGATCTGCGCGGTGGAGCGGGGGGAGCTTGACGTCATCATCCCCTCCGGCGAGTTCCAGCTGAAGGCCGGCGACCGGATCTCCGTGGTGGCAAGCCCCCAGGAGGCACAGCGGTTTTTCCGGCAGGTCGGCGTGGCGAAGACCCGGGTGCGGCAGGTCATGCTCATCGGCGGGGGCCGGATGGGTTATTACCTGGCACGGCAGCTGCTGGCTACCGGCATGGACGTAAAGATCATCGAGACAAACGCAAAGCGGTGTGAGGAGCTGAGCCAGCTTCTCCCGGAGGCGACGATCCTCCACGGCGACGGCACGGATCAGCGGCTGCTGCTGGAAGAGGGCATCGAGCATATGGACGCCATCGCGGCGCTGACGGGCATTGACGAAGAAAACATCATCATTTCCCTGTTCGCCGGACGGACGACCCGTGCCAAGGTCATTACCAAGGTCAACCGCAGCTCTTATGAGCCGCTGGTGGCCAGCCTGTCTCTGGATTCCGTGTTCTATCCCCGGAATATCTGCGCGGACAACGTGGTGCGCTACGTTCGCGCCATGCAGAATTCCGACGCCTATGCCAGCATGGAGACGCTGTGCAAGATCGTCAGCAATAAGGTCGAGGCAATGGAGTTTCGGGTCACAGCCAGCGCCGAGTTCTGCGGCATCCCGCTGCAGGACCTGCACACGAAGGACGGCCTGCTGATCGGCTGTATCTCCCGGGGCGGCAAGACCATCACCCCCCGGGGCAGCGACACCATCGAGGTGGGGGACAGCGTCATCGTGGTCACCACCCATGGCGGTCTGAGAAGCCTTAACGATATTTTCCGGCGGTAATGGGGGAGCGGTTATGAATTATCCCATGCTTCGCTATCTTTTCGGCATGATCCTGCTGATCGAGGCGGCGTTTCTCGCTCTGCCCCTGGGGGTCGCCGTGATCTACGGGGAAAGCACCGGCATTTACTTTTTATACACCATGGCGGCGGCGGGACTGCTGGGCTTCCTGCTGACCCGGTTCAAGCCCGCCCGGCGGGACATGTACGCCCGGGAAGGCTTCGTCTTTACGGCGCTGACCTGGGTGGTCATCTCCCTGATCGGCGCGGCGCCCTTCACCCTGTCCGGACAGATTCCCAGCTACTTAGACGCCGTGTTTGAGACGGTTTCCGGCTTCACCACCACCGGCGCAAGCATTTTGACCGATGTGGAGGCGCTGGACAACGGTATGATCTTTTGGCGCAGCTTTACCCACTGGTTGGGGGGCATGGGCATTCTGGTGTTCATGCTGTCGCTGGTGAATATGGGCGGACAGGCCAACCACCTGCTCCGGGCGGAAAGCCCCGGCCCCACCGTGAGCAAAATGGTGCCCAATATGCGCAAATCCGCCGCCATCCTCTACGGCATTTACATCGTCATGACGGCGGTGGAGGTGGTGCTGCTGCTTATCGGGGGAATGCCCCTGTTTGACAGCCTGTGTACCGCCTTCGGCACCGCCGGCACCGGCGGCTTCGGCATCAAGAACAAC
Organism: uncultured Oscillospiraceae bacterium; assembly: GCA_934569215.1. GTDB lineage: Bacteria > Bacillota > Clostridia > Oscillospirales > Oscillospiraceae > Faecousia. Next base: position 994 of record CAKTKF010000156.1, on the reverse strand, counting down.
TCCATGGGCTATTATGACAGCTATTATCTTCAGGGCGTTGTGTCCGTATTCATGGTGCTGTTCGGCGTGAACTTCAACGTTTACTTTTTCCTGCTGATGAAAAAATATGCCATGGCCTGGCGGAATACCGAGGTGCGGGCGTATTTTGCCATCATCGCCGGGAGCACGCTGATCATTACTCTTAACATCCTTGGGATGTTCCCCACGGCGTTTGACGCGTTCCACCATGCCTTTTTCACCGTCTCGTCCGTCATTACCACCACGGGCTTCAGCACCACGGATTTTGACCTGTGGCCCCAGCTCAGCCGGTGTATTCTGGTGCTGCTGATGATCGTGGGTGCCTGCGCCGGGTCTACCGGCGGCGGCGTCAAGGTTTCCCGGCTGGTGATTTTGTGCAAAGCCCTTGGCTCGGAGCTGCGCAAGCTGCTCCATCCCCGCTCTGTGCGGGTGCTGACGGTGGACGGAAAGCCCGTCAGCCGGGAGACGGTGCAGGGTGTACAGAGCTACATGACCCTGTATTTCCTGGTGGCGCTGGTGTCCGTGCTGCTGGTGGCGCTGGACAATCTGGATTTTGTCACCACCTTCACCGCCGTGATGGCGACGCTGAACAACATCGGCCCCGGCCTGGGGCTGGTCGGCCCCACGGGCAGCTTCGCGGCCTTTTCGCCGCTGGCAAAGATCGTTCTGACGGCAGATATGCTGTTCGGACGGCTGGAGCTGTTCCCCATGCTGATTCTGCTGATGCCCTCGACCTGGCGGAAATATTGATGAAAAACGGCGAATGGATCGTATCGGTACCGATACGATCCATTTCTCGTGCGCCCCCTGGCTCTCCCTCCGGGAGAGCTGTCACCGCAGGTGACTGAGAGGGTATTGCAGTCTGGTTTACCCTCTCCGTCCTCGCTTCGCTCGGCCACCTCTCCCAAAGGGAGAGGCAAGGGGGTGCTGATGGTTCTATTTGGTTCACGGCAAAGCCCCGATTTCTTTGCCGGTA
>CAKTKF010000155.1 GCA_934569215.1 uncultured Oscillospiraceae bacterium | reverse complement strand
TAATGCGCCCCCTCGGCCAGCAGAAAGCAGTAAATCGGAAACGCCACCCGCCCGATGATCCGCATGGCAAAGTACAGATAGTAGATTCCGTCGAATGGCGTCACAAAAAACTGCGACTCCACCACGGTTGCGCCCACATGGTCGATCAGCATGGTGACGCAGGCAATGATTTTCAGCGTTTCCTGGGAAAGACCGGATTTTTTCATAAAGCACTCCCCTTCGCCGCTCACGGCGCAGCGTTGTTTCCGCCATTATAGCGCACCCCGGGAAAAACTGCAAACTTTTTCTGATGCTTTGTTGCATTTTCCGAGAAACCGGGATATAATGGCAGAAAAAGGGGGCGTATGGGATGTTTCTCAGCTTTGTGGTTCCCGTTTACAATGCGGCGCAGTATCTTCCCGAATGCTTAAATTCGCTGCTGGCGCAGGATATTTCCGACTACGAGATCATCTGTGTCAACGACGGCTCCATGGATACCAGCCCGGAAATTCTGAGGCAGTACGCGGCGCAGCACGGCAATATCCGCGTGATTGACAAGGAGAACGGCGGTGTCGTCTCGGCACGCAACGCCGGCCTGTCGGCTGCTCAGGGCGATTACATCTGGTTTGTGGACGCGGACGATTTTCTGCTGCCCAACATTCTTGGCTCCCTGCGGGACAAAACGGTGGAAACCGCATGTGACCGTCTGATCGTGGGCGGCTACCAGTTCACCGACTGCCTGACCGACGAGGAAATTGCCCTGTCCCGGCAAAGGAAGCTGCCCATAAATTCTCCCTGGTATGATTCCGTCGTGTGGAGAAGTCTTTTGCGCAGGGAGTTTTTGCTGAAAAATGGTCTGAATTTCCGCTATCCCGAGCTGACCCACGGCGAGGACGGCCTGTTCATGTACGAGGTGGGTCTTTGCGCCCCGAAAAGTGCCGAAATCAAGCTGGCGCTGTACTGCTACCGAGAGCATTCCGGCTCCGCCGAAACGGTTGTCACTGTGGAAAATCGCCGCAGGAAAATCCGTTCCTTCGTGCGTATTGCGGAAATTCTTCTGAATTACTACCGCAGCGGCAAACAGGACTCCACCACCGCCGACAAGCTGATGGCCTTTTTATGGTTCGCCCTGTACGAAGCCGCCGCCCTTTCCCGCAGGGATGCCGCCGCCGTATTGCGCCAGCTGCGTCAAAAGGGACTGTACCCTTTCCATCGTCCTCCGCAGTGTACACTGAGCCACGCCTATATGACCCGTCAAACCGGCTGGGTAGGCACGATTCTGGATTGGCTATGCCGCCATCTGCACACCCCCTGGGGCTTTTCCCTGCTGTGGCTCCTACAGCGGCCGGTGCAGTGGAAGCGACGCTTAGCACGTTCAGTTAAAACGACATAAGAGGAAGGATAAGTGCAAATGGATAAGATAACGGTAGCCGTCCCATGCTACAACGAAGAACCTGTTCTCGATCTGTTCTACAGCGCCATCACCGCCGTAGCAAAAGAATTTCCCAGCACAGAGTTTGACTTCCTATTCATCGACGACGGTTCCCGGGACAATACGCTAGGGAAATTACAATCCTTCGCGCAGAAGGACAGCCGGGTAAAATACATCTCCTTCTCCCGGAATTTTGGAAAAGAAGCCGGAATTTATGCGGGACTTGAAAACGCAACCGGAGATTATGTCGTCATTATGGATGCGGATCTTCAGGATCCACCGTCCCTGCTGCCTGAAATGTACCGTGCGATCACAGAGGAAGGCTACGACAGCGTCGGTTCCCGTCGTGTCACCCGGAAGGGCGAACCACCCCTTCGTTCCTTCTTTGCCAGGCTGTTCTATAAAATCATCAACAAAATCTCTGACGCTGATATCGTAGACGGCGCCAGGGACTACCAGATGATGAACCGTAAGGTCGTCGACGCAATTCTCTCCATGGGAGAATACAACCGCTTTTCCAAGGGTATCTTCGGCTGGATCGGCTATCGGAAGAAATGGCTGGAGTATGAAAACATCGAACGAGCCGCAGGAGAAACCAAATGGAGCTTCTGGTCGCTGATGCTGTACGCGATCCAGGGAATTATCGCTTTCTCCACGGCACCCCTTGTTTTGTCCTCGGTGCTGGGTCTTCTGTGCTGCGTTTTGGCTCTGGTGATGATCGTCGTCATTATCATAAGAACCCTGGCCTTTGGCGATCCCACTGCCGGTTGGCCGTCGCTTGTGTGCATTATCCTTCTGCTCAGCGGCATTCAGATGCTGGGGATCGGCATATTGGGGCAGTATCTTGCCAAAACCTATCTGGAGACCAAGCGCCGCCCCATTTATCTGGTCGCGCAGACCAATATCGAAAACAGGAAATAACTTGCGTACATATGAAAAAATGACCGGCTGCCGCAAGCCGGTCATTTTTATAATGTACAAGACAAATCATTCTCCCTGCGGAATCTCCAGATGGTACTTTTCATTCATTTCCACGCTGGGAACCACCGTAACATCGATGGGATAGCTGATGATCCCATGCTCGTACAGCGTATTGGTTATCCTGGGGATAAGAACCACACTGTGCGGCCAGTTGTCCTGTGTATCGGGGTCTTCCGTATGAACCGGGACATAAAGCAGCATCTGCTTCTGCCCTGCCTGATCTACCTGAACATACTGATCAATAATATCCCGGCTGATCTCCGCGCAAATCTTCGGATCCAGGTTTCCCACTGTCGATTCCTGAAACGTCGTGCCCTTGGTATTGATTTGGGAAGCCAGGATACACAGCGCCAATGGAGCAAGCATAAACAGCTTTGGCCATACTGAGAGGAGATACGCAAAGCAGAAAGAAACGATCATCAAACCGAAGAAGCAGAACTCGAACAAATACTCGCTGCGGTAAATATAGCTGGGCGAAACTGCGGCACACAGGAACAGCGTATACACCAGTATGGCAGCCGCCGCAACGATGCAGACACCGGACAGCCAGGGGTCTACCTTATTTTTCCCTCGGGATACCACCAACGCGGCAATTGCCGCAACAACACAGCCGACGCTGACGCACCAAAAAACCGGATTGCACCCCAAGGCCACTTCCTTCAATCCATAAAGCGTGTATTTTAATTTCCACACAAACGATCCGTTCCATTCACTGGAAGTAGCTCTTCCGCCGCTCAACTCAAATATCGCGCTGACCAGCCATGCCAGGAGAATACCAAGGTACAGCGCATTCTCACGGACAAACTGTCCCAACCGGAAGGACTTTCCTTTCCGAATTATGGAGATCAACAGGCAACTGCCGGCAAATGCCGCCAGAATACCGCTGGTCGTCAAATTAGAGAAAATTGCGTAGTAAAGAATCAGACAAAATATACCCTTTTTTGCTGGACTTCCTCCGGCAAGGAAAGCGTCGAAGCCGGGACTATTCAGCATGTACATCACGAGAGATGCATTCAGCAAACCGGGAATCAGGTAATTATAGTAACAATTCAGGTCAAAGCAATAAAACAGATAACTGTTGTCCTGCTGCCGGCTTCGGAAAATCAGGAAATGAAGCAGCAAAAACAACGCGGAGGCAGCAACTGCACCCGCCGTCTTCACAGGCAGCACACGCTTTACCAGCTCTGCAAAGCAAAACACATAACCTGTGATAGAAATGCTGACCACCAGAGCGTGCATCACCGTTTGAGCCAGGATATAATCTCCCAGCAGCGGCATCAGCGTATAGACGGCAACCGTAGAAAAAAACGGCATACCCGTTTCCGGAAACACCTTTGCCGGGTTCCAATCGCCCCAAATCGGTGTCGCACTGCGTACATAAGCAAGATAAGTCCAGTCATCCGCGTCGTAAACCACCAGCGGATGGATTTGTGTAAACCAAACAAGCAAAAAGCCAAAAACGGCCAGATACCAGACCAGCTCAACCCCGGTTAATTTTCTCTTTTTCATGCAAATCTCCCCTTCGCTTTACAGGCAGGTTAACTATAGACCATTTAGAGAATCCTGTCAAGGCAATCCTGACATTCCGGTGATTTTGCACCTCACGCTTTCCTTTTAAGTTCGTTGATACGTATTTTCTGGTTGCTTTTTCCCCGCGAATGGTGTATAATGCCCTACAGGCATCCGGGTGTGGCCCAGTTGGTAGGGCGCTTGATTTGGGAGTCTTACTGAGAGTGGACGACTAATTTGCCCTACCGGCGATTTTCCCTTGCGGCTCTAGCACTTTTCCCC
>CAKTKF010000154.1 GCA_934569215.1 uncultured Oscillospiraceae bacterium | reverse complement strand
GCCAAGTCCGCCCCCGGCTACGCCCGGGCAAAGGCCATCATCCGCTATATCAACCGGGTCGCGAAGCTGATCAACAACGACCCCGCCGTGGCGGATAAGCTGAAGGTGGTATTCGTTCAGAACTACAACTGCTCCTACGCCGAGCATATCATCCCCGCCGCCGATATTTCCGAGCAGATTTCCCCTGCCGGCACGGAGGCTTCCGGCACCGGCAACATGAAGCTGATGCTCAACGGCGCCGTGACCCTGGGTACGCTGGACGGCGCCAATGTGGAGATCGCTCAGGAGGCCGGCCGGGAGAACGAATATATCTTCGGCCACACCGTGGATGAGATCAATGCCGTGAAGCCCACCTACCACGCCAAGGATATTTTCGACGCCAACGCCGACCTGCGCCGTGCCATCAATACGTTGGTGGACGGCACCGTCCCCACGGACGACGCCCAGAAGGAGCTGTTCCACGCGCTGCTGGACGGCACCGACTGGCATCAGGCCGACCATTACTTCCTGCTGCTGGACTACGCTTCCTACTTCGACACCAAGCTCCAGGCCAACCGGGACTATGCCGACCGCATTGCTTTCGGCCGCAAGTGCCTGATGAACGTGGCCTCCGCCGCGAAATTCTCCTCCGACCGCACCATCCGTCAGTACGCCGAGGAAATCTGGCACATCAAGCCCACCGAATATTAAGTCCCAAAACACGCCCGATTCTGCAAAGAGTCGGGCGTGTCTGTGTGTCCGGGGTTGCCAAAACCTTGCACTGCGGGGCAAATTGTGGTATAGTATGGTCAAAGAACCCGCCGGTTTTTCCGGGGCGTCACGTCAATCTTGGAGGTGCAGACATGAAAGTTCAATTCATCGGCGCGACCCATGAGGTCACTGGCAGCTGTACGCTGCTGGAAGTGAACGGCCGGTACTATCTGGTGGACTGCGGCATGGAGCAGGGGGAGGACATTTTCCAGAACGTCCCGCTGCCCGTCCCGGCGAATGCCATCGAAGCGGTGTTCCTGACCCACGCCCATATCGACCATTCCGGTATGCTCCCCAAGCTGTGCAAGGACGGGTTCCGGGGGCAGATCTACGCCACGGAGGCCACCTGCAATCTTTGCCGCATCATGCTGATGGACTCGGCGCACATTCAGGAATCGGAAGCCCAGTGGCGCACCCGCAAGGCCGAGCGCGCCGGGGAACGGGCCGTGGAGCCGGTATACGACACCAACGACGCGGCGGCGGCGCTGCGCCTTCTGCGCCCCTGCCAGTATAACGCCGCCGTTCAGGCCGCGGAGGGCATTATCATCCGCATGACGGACATCGGCCATCTGCTGGGTTCCGCCGCCATCGAAATGTGGCTGACAGAGGGAAAGCAGACCCGGAAAATCGTGTTCAGCGGCGACGTGGGCAACGTCAATCAGCCCCTGCTCCGCGACCCCCAGCCTGTTGCGGAGACGGAATATCTGGTCATCGAGTCCACCTACGGCGACCGCCTGCACCCCAAGGAGCGGGGCGATGTGGTGGGCGAGCTGGCCGCCTGCATCCAGCGGGCGCTGGACCGGGGCGGCAATCTGGTCATCCCCGCCTTTGCCGTGGGGCGGACGCAGGAAATGCTCTACGCCATCCGGGAGATCAAGCAGCGGGGGCTGGTGACGGGACACGACCATTTTCCGGTGTACGTGGACTCTCCCCTGGCCGTGGAGGCGACGGGAATTTTCCTGCAATGCGACCCCGCGGACTTTGACGAGGAAACCCAGGCCATTCTGAAACAGGGCGTCAATCCCATCTGGTTTGACGGATTGAAGCTGGCCGTTTCCTCCGACGAATCCAAGCTCATCAATACCGACCCCCAGCCCAAGGTCATTCTCTCCGCCAGCGGCATGTGCGAGGCGGGCAGAATCCGCCACCATCTGAAGCACAACCTTTGGCGCAGGGAAAACATCATCCTGTTCGTAGGCTATCAGGCGGAGGGCTCTCTCGGCTGGAAGCTGGAAAACGGGGCGAAGTCCGTAAAGCTTTTCGGCGAGGACATCGCGGTGAATGCGGAGATCGCCATGCTCCACGGCACCTCCGGCCATGCGGACAAAGAGGGCTTGCTTGCCTGGCTGGCAGGCTTCCGGGAAAAGCCCAAGATGGTGTTTGTGAACCACGGCGACGACAGCAGCTGCAAAGCCTTCTGCGCGACCCTGAAATCCATGGGCTACCGCGCCGACGCTCCCTACAGCGGCACGGAGTACGACCTGATCACCGGCAAGCTCACCACCTACACCGAGGGCGTGAAGATCGACCGTGCGGCCGCCTTCAAGGGTACCCAGCGGGCGAAGCAGATTTACGAGGACATGGTCGCGGCGGCGGAAGCGCTCCTCGCGCTGGTCAAGACCCGCCGTGGAAATACCAACAAGGACAACGCCAAGCTCACGGGGCAGATTGTCAGCCTGATCGAAAAGTGGAAGAAATAAGACAGCAAAGCGCCCGGCAGGAAATGGATTCCTACCGGGCGCTTTTTTGTGCGTTTCCCCTTACTTTAGACTGTATTTCACCGCATATGCCTTGTATTCGTCGTCAAAATTCTCGTTCTCCATCCGGGCGGAGCGGATGGCCTCGTGGGTGTTCATGTTGTGATGGTGCAGGTCGATGATGCACCCGGCAATGTTGGAGCAGTGGTCGCCCACCCGTTCCAGTGCGGTCAGTAAGTCCGACCAGACAAATCCGGACTCAATGCTGCAGCTGCCCTGCTGCATCCGCAGAATGTGGTGGATGCGCATTTTTTCCTTCAGATCGTCAATGACCTGCTCCAGAGGCTCCACCCGGTAGGCCTTTTCCAGATCGTCGTCCCGGAACGCCCGGAAGGTCATGTCCACGATCTCCTCCACAGCCCGCAGAAGAACGTTCAGCTCATGACGGGCGGCGTCGGAAAGAGACAGATTCTTACCTTTCAGCTCCTCGGCGGACTCCAAAATATTCAGAGCGTGGTCTCCGATGCGCTCAAAATCGCTGAGGGCTTTGAGGAGCATGGCGGCTTCGCTGCTGTCGTTTTCGCTGATCTTCAGGGCGCTGAGCTTGACGAGATACGTGCCGAGGATGTCCTCGTAATGATCGGTCTTGCTCTCCCCTTCCCGCACGGCCTGGGCAAGCTCCGGCGTGTAGTCCTGGAGGGCGGCGGCGGCGCTCCGCAGGGTTTCGGCGGCCACGTCCGCCATTTCATTGGTGACCACACGGCACCGCTCCAAGGCGATGGAGGGGGTGGCCAGCAGACGCTCGTCCAGTTCGCAGACCGCCTCCGGCTGCTTCCCGTCGGGGACGATTCTGCACACCAGCTTTTCCAGCAGCCCGGCGGCGGGCAGCATCAGGGCGGTGCAGATGACGTTGAACACCGTGTGGCAGATGGCGATGCCCAGATAGGAAGCGCTTTCTCCCAGAATGGCCGGAGAGAACAGAGCATCCGCCAGCACAAAGAGGGTCAGGCACACAGCGGTGCCGATGATGTTGAACATCAGATGCACCACCGCCGCCCGCCGGGCGTTCTTGGTGGTACCCACGCTGGACAGCAGCGCGGTGACGCAGGTGCCGATGTTCTGACCCATGATAATGGGGATGGCGGCGGCATAGGTCACGGAGCCGGTGGAGGACAGCGCCTGCAAAATGCCCACGGAGGCCGACGAGGACTGGATGATCCCGGTGAGCACCGCGCCCACAAGAACGCCCAGAATGGGGTTCGTGAACATCAGGAACATCTTCTGAAATTCCGGCACGTTTTTGAGACCGCTGACTGCGCCGGACATGGTCTCCATGCCGAACATCAATGTGGCAAAGCCCAGGAAGATCATGCCGGTGTCCTTTTTCTTGCCATCCTTCATGAACATGTAGTACACAATGCCCACCAGCGCAAGAATGGGGGTAAAGGAGCTGGGCTTCAGCAGCCGGACGAAGACGTTCCCGCTTTCAATGCCGCTGAGGCTCAGAATCCAGGCGGTGACGGTGGTGCCAACATTCGCGCCCATGATGACGTTGATGGCCTGCCCCAGGGTCAGCAGCCCGGAGTTGACGAAGCCCACCACCATGACCGTGGTGGCGGAGGAGGACTGAATGACGCCCGTGACGGCCAGACCCGTTAAAAAGCCCAGCATCCGGTTGGTGGTGAGCTTCCCCAGAAGCACCCGCAATGAGGAACCCGCCCGCCGTTCCAGCGCGTCTCCCA
>CAKTKF010000153.1 GCA_934569215.1 uncultured Oscillospiraceae bacterium | reverse complement strand
GCGCCGTAGCACCGCGCCATGGTGGTACCCGGGGTGATGACGCAGGGGTAAGCGCCAAGGCGCAGCGTGCCGCCCTTATCCACCTCGTCGCTCTGTCCGGGCATGAAGTCGATGACCTTGTGCTCGCTTACCGGGTCAAATTCGCCGGAATTGGCATCCGCCAGACCGGCGACGCTCCTCGCGTACTCGATGACGGCAATCTGCATACCAAGGCAGATGCCAAAATACGGCACCTTCTTCTCCCGGGCGTACTTCGCCGCAAGAATCATGCCTTCGATACCCCGGCCGCCAAAGCCGCCGGGTACGAGGATACCATCCAGATGGGACAGCTTTTCACCAACGGTGTCCTCCGTCAGCGTTTCCGAATCGATCCACTGGATGTCCACCACGGCGTCCAGCGCGTAGCCCGCATGGCGCAGAGCCTCCGCTACGGAGAGATAGGCGTCGTGGAGCTGAACGTACTTGCCAACAAGGCCGATGGTGACGTGCTTGCTGCTGTTTCTGATTTTCTCTACCATCTGAATCCATTCCGTCAGCTCAGGCTTGGGTGTCTCCAGCCCCAGCTCCCGGCAGACAATGCCGGACAGATTGGACTTTTCCAGCATCAGCGGGGCTTCGTAAAGCACGGGCAGGGTGATATTTTCAATGACGCAGTCCGGCTTGACGTTGCAAAACATGCTGATCTTCTGGAAAATGGAGGGCTCCAGAGGCTCGTCGCAGCGCAGGACAATGACATCCGGCTTGACGCCCATGCCCTGCAGCTCCTTGACGGAGTGCTGGGTGGGCTTGGACTTATGCTCGTCGGAGCCCCGGAGGAACGGCACCAGCGTTACGTGAATGAACAGGCTGTTCTCCTTCCCTACCTCCAGGGCAATCTGGCGCACGGCCTCCAGGAAGGGCTGGGACTCGATGTCGCCGATGGTGCCGCCGATTTCGGTAATGACCACATCCGCGTCGGTCTTCCGGCCGACGCTGTAGACGAACTCTTTGATCTCGTTGGTCACGTGGGGAATGACCTGAACCGTGGAACCCAGATACTCGCCCCGGCGCTCCTTGTTCAGCACGTTCCAGTACACCTTCCCGGTGGTCAGGTTGGAGAACTTGTTCAGGTCTTCGTCGATGAAGCGCTCATAGTGACCCAAGTCCAGGTCGGTTTCCGCGCCGTCCTCGGTGACGTAGACCTCGCCGTGCTGGTAAGGACTCATGGTGCCGGGGTCAACATTGATGTAGGGATCCAGCTTCTGGGCTGCGACCTTCAATCCCCGCGCCTTGAGAAGCCGGCCAAGAGACGCCGCGGTAATGCCCTTGCCCAGACCGGAAACCACGCCGCCGGTCACAAAGATGTATTTCGTCATTGGTGATCTCTCCTTTACTCTACCGTAACGGATTTTGCCAGATTCTTCGGTTTATCGATATCACAGCCGTTTTCCTTGGCCACATAGTAGGCCAGCAGCTGCAACGGGACGATTTCTGCCACTGCGCACAGCAGCGGGTCGATTTTCGGCACAAAGATCATGTCATCGGCCAGAGAAACGATCTTCCCGTTTCCCTTGAAGGCCACCGCAAGCACCTCCGCGCCCCGGGCCTTGACCTCTACGATGTTGCTCATGGTCTTCTCCATGACCGCGTCGTTGCAGCACAGGGCAATTACCGGCTGCCCCTCGTAGATTAGGGCGATGGTGCCGTGCTTCAGCTCTCCCGCCGCGTAGGATTCCGCGTGGATGTAGGAGATTTCCTTCATCTTCAGCGCCCCCTCCAGAGCGACGGCGTAGTCGGTGTTTCTTCCGATGAAGAACATGGAGGGGCTGCCGTGGTACTTCTTTGCCAGGGCGGGAATGGCGGGGTTCATGTCCAGCGCCGCCTGCATCTGCTTGGGCAGGCAGCGCAGCGCCGTGAGCAGGCGCTTGTATTCCTTCCCGTTGACAGTCCCCAAAGACTTGGCCGCGTATAGGGCAAACAGGTACAGCACCGTCAGCTGGGTGGTGTATCCCTTTGTGGTGGCCACGGCGATTTCCGGGCCTGCCCATGTATACAGGGTGTAGTCGGCGATTTTCGCAATGGTGCTGCCCACCACGTTCACGATGGCAAGCGCCTTCGCACCCCGGCGTTGGCACTCCTTCATGGCGGCGATGGTGTCCGCCGTCTCGCCGGACTGGGACAGGACGATGAGCAGAGTATGCTCGTCGATCAGGGGGTCTGCGTAGCGAAGCTCACTTGCCAGCTCCGTGGTCACGGGGATCCGGCACAGCTTCTCAATGGTATATTTTCCCGCGCACCCGGCATAATAGGCCGAGCCGCAGGCCGTAATGACGATTTTATGGATTTGGGAAAGATCGATGTTCAAATCGTCCAGTACGATCTCCCCGTTTCGGATTCTGGGGGTGATGGTCGCTTCCACCGCCCGGGGCTGCTCCATGATCTCCTTGAGCATGAAGTGGTCATAGCCGCCCTTTTCCGCCGCCTGGATGTCCCAGGTGATGCGGCTGGCCTTCTTGGTGATGGCGTGGCCGGAGCAGTCGTAGACCTGAATGGAATCCGGCGTCAGCTCTGCCAGCTCGCCGTCTTCCAGATAAATGACGTTCCGGGTGTGCGCCACCAGAGCGGTGACGTCGGACGCAAAGAAATTCTCTCCGATGCCCACGCCGAGAATCAGGGGGCTTGCCTCCCGGACGGCCAGAACGGTGTCCGGCGCGTCCGTGCAGACGATTCCCAGAGCGTAGGAGCCAACCAGCCGGGAGGAAGCCTTCATGACGGCTTTCCGGAAATCTCCGGCATAGTACATTTCAATCAGATGGACGATGACCTCGGTGTCCGTCTCGCTCTCGAAATGGTAGCCCTTTCGGACGAGTTCCTCCCGAAGCTCCATGTAGTTTTCAATAATGCCGTTGTGAACGACGGCGAATTTTCCGTCGTTGCTGGCATGGGGATGGGCGTTTATATCGTTGGGCGCGCCGTGCGTCGCCCAGCGGGTGTGGCCGATTCCGGTGGTACCGGGAACCAGCCGCCCGTCTTCCGTCTTTTCCCGGAGGTTCTGAATGCGTCCCGTAACCTTGCTGATGGCGATTCGGTTCCCCTGCACCACCGCAATTCCGGCGGAATCATAGCCCCGGTATTCCAGCTTTGAAAGTCCGTCCAGCAATACCGGCGCGGCGCTCTGCGTGCCTGTAAATCCTACGATCCCACACATAAGAAGCCTCCTTTTTCGATGCGGCTACAACTTAGCCTAATACGTACTCCGAAATCATGCGGCCAATTTTTCCGATATCGACGCCGCCCTTGAACTCAAACTTTGCGGTAAAGGTATTGGAGAACATGATGAACAGCTCAGAATCCGGAATCAGCTCCGCAAAGCCGGGGGTCTGGATGGAAAAATACTGGATCTTGGAATAGGGCATGGTGCTGAAGGATTTCCGCTTGCCGGTGATCCCCTGCACGTCCACCGCGATGATCCGCTTGTTTGTGAAGATCAGCTGGTCACGGACGGTCTGGAATGCCATGACCACTTCCTCGCCGCCGATGAGAAGGCCGGTCACCTCGGATTTCACCGAGTCAACACTGATGGGTTTCAGATTCCATACGGAATCCTGGTTGAAATTCACTGCCATAGTCGTTTTCTCCTTCCTTAATTTGGGGAAGCTTTACTCCCATTCCACCGTTGCCGGGGGTTTACTGGTGATGTCGTAGACAATGCGGTTGATGTGGGGTACCTCGTTGACGATCCGCACCGAGGCGCGATCCAGAACCTCGTAGGGAATCCGCGTCCACTCCGCCGTCATGAAATCGTTGGTCGTGACGCTGCGAAGGGCAAGAACATTTTCGTAGGTGCGGCCGTCGCCCATGACGCCGACGCTTCTGGCATTGGTGAGAACCGCAAAATACTGGCTGCAAATGTCCCCAAGGTCGGCCTTGGCAATTTCCTCCCGGAAGATGAAGTCCGCCTCCCGGAGAATGTCCAGCTTTTCCTTCGTCACGTCGCCCAAAATCCGAATGGCAAGGCCGGGACCCGGGAAGGGCTGGCGGTGGACAAGGTAATCAGGAAGTCCCAATTCTTTGCCCAGCAGCCGGATCTCGTCCTTAAACAGGTGATCCAGCGGCTCCAGAACGGCCTTGAACTGTTCAATGACCTCTCTGGGCAGGAGCTTATTGTGGTGGCTCTTGATCACGTCGGCATCTCCCGCCCCGGATTCGATGACATCGGGATAGATGGTACCC
>CAKTKF010000152.1 GCA_934569215.1 uncultured Oscillospiraceae bacterium | reverse complement strand
AGCGAGATCATGATCATGGACGAGGTTCTGGCGGTGGGCGACATGGCGTTCCAGAAAAAATGTCTGGACAAAATGCGTCAGGCCGCCAAGCAGGAGGGCAGGACGGTTCTGTACGTCAGCCACAACATGAACACCATCCGCCGCCTGTGCGACCGGTGCGTTGTGTTGGATAAGGGAAAGATTATCTTTGACGGGGATGTGGAAAAGGCCATTGAACTGTATCTGAGCAATACCCGGGATGATTGGGATGAATCCAGGACGGAGTTTGACCTGACTGATTGCCGTGGACGTTCCCCCTATACTGCGGGGTTGGCACGGATCAACGCAGTGAAGCTGCTGGACAAGGAGTCGGCGGTATACGCCCAGGGAGAAAAGCTTCGCCTCCGGGTCAGGATATCCACGGACAAAACATATGCAGACCTTCGCTTGCGGGTGGAGCTGCGCTACAGCGACGACACACCAGTGGGAACTATGCCTATGGTTTCCCTGGGCTGGTGCGGGGAGAATGAGACAAATGATTTTCTTGTCGAAGTGGATCCGTTTTTCCTGACCAATGGCAAATACCGGGTGGATATGGTGTTGTTTGAAGTTGATGAAGTCGGAAATAGCTATGATCAGGAGCTTCTGCTTCCTGCGTTCTTTTTTGAAGTGCGGGATGACGAGGATATTGTTTGGAATAATACCAACTGGGGTCACATCCGGTTCCCGGATGCAGTTGTCCGCAGGGCTATGCCGGAGGCCTGACGCCAATGAAAAAGGTCAGGATTGTTTTTGTTAATTACCAGCTGATTTGCGGCGGCGCGGAACAGGCGTTGTTCGATTTGATTAACCTGTTGGACAAAGAGAAATTTGAAGCTTCTGTCTTTGTGCAGCATGAGGGCGGCGACTGGGAGGATAAATTCCGCAATGCCGGAATCCCGGTGATTTATGACTATTCTTGCCGCAAGCCGACGCTGAACCCTGTCATCAAGATGGGGAATCTGGTGAAAAAGCTGCGCACTAAACGTGCACTAAACCAAGAGGGAAAAGGACTGCTGGATGTTTGCTTGCCTGAAGGCGCAGATATTGTGGTGTCCTATTCGGCGTGGTGCAAGGATTGGATTGCTTTTGCCAAGAATGCCAAGTCTGTAAAGTATATCCACGGCGATGCTGCTACCAATCCGGCTTATCGCCTTGAAGCCCAGACCAAGAAAGACGTACTTTCCCAATACGATCGGATTGTCTGTGTTTCAAATGCGGCATGGGAGTCCTTCCGGACAGTCAGCGGCCTGACGCAGAATGTAGAGATGCACTTCAATCCCCTGAACAGCGATAACGTTCGCGCTATGGCGGAGAAAAAGGTAGATTTGCCCACAGACCTCCCCTTGATCTGCGCCGTTGGACGCTTGTCCGCGGAGAAGGGGTTTGAACGCTTGGTCTATATCCACCGCAGACTTCTGGATCAGGGGATCCGGCACAGGCTGGTGATCGTGGGCGACGGCATGGACAGAGGATATATCGAGCGTACCATTCAGGCCACGGACACCCAGGATACCGTCATCCTCGCCGGTTATCAGGCAAACCCCTACCCCTACATGAAGCAGAGCAAATTCCTGGTGAATTCTTCCTTCACGGAGGGGCTGCCGGTGATTGCCATGGAGGCGCTGTGCCTGGGAGTTCCCATTGTGGCGCCCGTTCCCTCCGTGGGAGAGGTCTTCGGCGGCGAAACCTGCGGCCTGATCACGGAAAATGACAATGCCAGCCTGGAGGCGGGCATCCGGAAAATGCTGACGGATGAGGATTTCTTCCGTCAGGCCAAGGCCGGGGCGGAGAAACGAAGTGCGTTTTTCGACGGAAAACGCATGGTGAAGGAGGTTGAGGACATGTTCCTCGACCTTGTCGGAAAAGAGTAAGAAAAACCGGAGGGAATGCCAATGCCGCAAATCAGTGTGATTGTCCCGGTCTACCGGGCGGAAAAGTTTTTACACCGCTGCGTGGACAGCGTCCTTGGGCAGACATTCCGGGATTTTGAGTTGATTCTGCTGGATGACGGAAGCCCGGATGGCAGCGGTGCCATTTGCGACGCATACGCAGCCCAAGACAGCCGGGTGCGGGCAATTCACCAGAAGAACGCCGGAGTCTGCGCAGCGAGAAATACCTGCCTGGACTGGGTGCTTTCTAACAGTGACAGCCAGTGGGTTTTCTTCATCGACAACGACGACTGGATGCACCCCGAGACGTTGGAGCGCCTGCATCGGGCGGCGCTGGAACAGGGGACGAAGATTGCCGTTTGCGGCTATGCGCAGACGGAAGGAGAAAACCCGGCGGTTTCCCCGGAACAGCTTACTCCGGAGCGGTGGCTTCCCAAGGATTTTTACATGCAGCGATTTGTCAATGCTACGGTTTGCTGGGGAAAGCTGTACCACAGGAGCTGCTTTGACGGGGAACGGTACCCCGTTGGCAAGCATATGGAGGACGAATTTCTGACATACCGGCTGCTGTTTGCCCAGGAAGCACTGACGGTCATTCCGGCACCGTTGTATGCCTATTATTTTAACCCCACGGGCATCACCAAGAGCGCTTGGACGCCTGGACGTCTGGATGCCTGGGAAGCTTATGAGCAGCAGATCGCGTTTTTTGAGCAGCGGGGCGAGTGGGATTTGGTCAGATTCCGCTATCGGGGATATCTGGAAAACGCGGTGGTCAACGAGGCGGATGCCCGGCAGGCGCAGGACAGCCCGGAGGTTCTTGCGGCGCGGAAGCGCATTCATGCGACCATAAAGGATTTGCTGAAACGGATGAGCCGGCTGCACTATCTGGAATTCTGGCCGGACTCTGAGCTGCTGCTGGAATATTTCCCTGTCAGGGCGAGAATTTACCGGCTGTATCTGGAAACGCGGGCGCGATTGGAGAGGAAGAAAAATGCCTGAGATCAGCGTGATTGTGCCGGTTTACAGGGCGGAAGCGTACCTTAATGCCTGCATCGACAGTATTCTTTCCCAGACGGTTTCCGATTTTGAGCTGATCCTGGTGGACGACGGCAGCCCGGATGGCTGCGGCACGATCTGCGACGATTATGCGGCGCGGGACGGTCGGGTGCGGGTCATCCATCAGGAAAACCAGGGACAGGCCGCCGCGAGAAACCGCGCCCTTGCCGTTGCCGGGGGAGAATGGGTCTGCTTTGTGGACAGCGACGATGCCGTGCATCCGCAGATGCTGGAGTGCCTGCGGCAGGCCGCCGACGAGAGCGGCGCGGGTATGAGCATGTGCCGGATGCTGGAGGCGCCGGAAATGCCGGGAGATTTTTTCGCGCCGGTGGAGGTCAGCTGGGAGCGGCTTTCCATGGCGGAAGCGCCGCTGGTGGCGCTGTTTGACGCAGGAGATTACCCCGGATGGGTGGCCTGCGCCAAGCTGATCCGCCGGGAGCTGGTTCAGTCCCATCTGTTCTGCCCCGGACGTGTGTACGAGGACAACGAGGCTGTTTGTCACTGGATTTACGGGGCGAAAACCGTTGCGAGCATCCCCCACAGCCTGTATTTTTACCGTACCAATCCCGACAGCACCACCCAGAGCCGGTTCTCCATGAAGAAGCTGGACTATCTGTGGGCGCTGGAAGGGATTATCCGCTTTTATTCCTCGGTAGGGTACACGACCCTTAGGGAGCGCTTCGGCACCCTGTATGCCGAAGAAGCGGCGGGGGATTACCACCGGGTCAGGTACGAGCTGAACGACCCCAAGGCCGCCCGGGACATCGAAAAGGCCGCCCGGCGGCTCAGGCGGGAGATCCCGTTTACGAAAGCGCAGTTTGAGATCATGTTCAGCGCCATGCACCCAAAGCTAACGCGGCTTTACTGGCCGATGGAGGGGGCGGCGCGGACACTGCGGGAGGACGGCGTGTCCGGCCTCATGCGGAAGGTCGGCAAGCACCTGCGGAAAGGAGAAAATGGATGAGCGTTCCGAAAATCATTCATTACTGCTGGTTTGGCGGAAATCCCAAGCCAAAGCTGGCAGAAAGGTGTATCAGAAGTTGGAAGAAATTCTGCCCGGACTACAAGATCATCGAGTGGAACGAGGAGAATTTTGACGTTTCCGCCGCGCCGGAGTATGTGCGTCAGGCCTACGGGGTCAAGCGCTGGGCGTTCGTCACGGACTATGTCCGGCTGAAAGCGCTGACGGAAATGGGCGGCATTTATATGGACACGGACGTGGAGCTGGTGAAGCCCCTGACGCCCTTCCTCGCCCA
>CAKTKF010000151.1 GCA_934569215.1 uncultured Oscillospiraceae bacterium | reverse complement strand
GCGTGGACACAGAATCCCTCGACCGCCAGCTGGCCCTCGCCCACTGCGACGACCGGCGGACGCTGCCCTTCCACAAGATGCTGCTGAATAACGAGCTGCCCCTGACCATCGGCGGCGGCATCGGCCAGAGCCGTCTGTCCATGCTGATGATGGGCTGCGCCCACATCGGCGAAGTACAGTCCAGTGTATGGGACAGCGAAACTGTAGACGCCTGCGCAAAGGCCGGGATCCCGCTGCTGTAACCTTCACGCAGGCAATCCCACAAGGAGCACAATTATGGAGTTTACGCTAAAAACAGAAAGACTGCTTATACAGCCGTTCCGCGATTCCTTTCTGGAAGCATACTATACGGAGTTCACAGATGAAATCGCCAAGTATCAATATCCCGACAGCTTTCCAAATATAGACGCGGCAAACGACGTCATTTCAATGTTCGTCAAGGATATGGAACGAGGAAATATGCTGGAACTGGTCATTCTGACCCAGGACGGCGAGTTTTTAGGGAGCATGGAAGCCTTCGGCATTACCGAAAAAACGCCGGAACTTGGTCTATGGCTGAAACGCTCTGCTCACGGAAAAGGGTACGGGTATGAGGCTTTGAAGGGGCTGGTGGACTACCTGAATGCAACGGGCAAGTACCGGTACTACATTTATGAGGTTGACGTGCGGAATGCGGCAAGCATTCATCTGGTTGAAAAGTTTCGCCATGAAAAGTGCGGATGTGAAGAGATCACAACCGAATCCGGTAAAATCCTCAATCTGCGGACATATCATATTCTCGGTTAACTGCACAAAGCGGGGTTGGCAGACGTTGCCAACCCCACTTTTTTAATAATAGAAGAACTTATAAAACGAAGGATACACATTCAGCAGCTGCTGCAAATTTGTCCGGGAATTGGAACCCGGGTCGCGGATGGTAAATCCGGATGCCGACAGGCTGCTCCCCCCGGTGAACCCCGTGACCACCACCCAGTGCTGCCCGCCATAGGCATTGCTGACGCCGAGCAAAACGGGTTTCCCCTGCTTCAGCTTGCCGTAAACGGCGCTGAGATACCCGGAGCCGTCCGTAACCGCCGTATAGTGGCTCGGCCAATAGAGGCTGCCCGAAGGTGTGTAGGTAAGCTCCTTCGCCATGGCGTCGGGGTAGATGGTTCTTCCCGTGCGGAAGGACTCCATCATTGCCACCGCCGTCGTGGCGCAGCCGATCTGAGAGAAGGTTTTCCCGGATGTACCGATCTGAATGTTCGCCCAGCGGGCGTCCGTCTGCTTGAAATTCGGCA
Source organism: uncultured Oscillospiraceae bacterium (assembly GCA_934569215.1). Classification (GTDB taxonomy): domain Bacteria; phylum Bacillota; class Clostridia; order Oscillospirales; family Oscillospiraceae; genus Faecousia. The sequence goes on along the minus strand of CAKTKF010000151.1, from coordinate 2,945 downwards.
CGTTCAGGGAAACCGAAGCGTAATTTCCGGACAGGTACTGGGCGCTGACGTATCCGGTCTTCGTTCCGCTATAAAGCACACGGCTCCACCCGTTGGCGGTGGACAGCCGGATGACCGTTTCTCCCTTGCCGAGAGAGCCGACCTTTCCGTAGGCCGTCCCCGCTCCGCTGCGGACGTTCAGCGTGCCGCTGCTCACCGCCACGGATACCGGAGTTCCCTCCACCACCGTAATGAAGCCCGCATGGCAGTAGCCGTACTTTCCTTTTGCATATTCCACCTTCCACCAGTCGCCGGATTTGGAGATCAGCGTAACGTAGCTGCCCTTATTCAGCGACGCGGCCACCGCTGCGCCGGAGGACGGGCTGCTTCGCACGTTCAGCTTTCCGGAAGCCGTGGTCACAGCACCGGCTTTGGAATCCGTCGTGGCCGCCTCTGTCCGCATCGGCAGAAGAAATGCTCCCAAAAGGAGCAAAACCAATGTAGTACAAGTCAGAATTCGTCGAATAACAATCACCTCGTTCTGTTTTCTCGGGAAGCCTTCCGCCCGTCGGCAACTGCTCCCCTCGCATATATGCAAAGCAATTGTAACATATTTGTAACCATTTGGGAATACGCCAAATTCTGACAAAAAAACGCAGGAGCCGGTCAATCCGCCGCTCCTGCGTCTATGCTTTATTTAATTGAACCGCACTACGTTATTTGCAAACCGGTAAAAGCTCCCGGCGAATTTCTGCCCCGCGCGCCCCGGTACACTGATAAACAGCAGCGGCGTGCGCTTGCGGAAATAGTGCGCCCACTTGGGGTCAAAGGCCGCGCAGGTCTCCCACATCTTTTTCAGCTCGGCATCCGTCTCGGCGGACTTGTTCAGCCGGGTCGTGAGAATGGAAATGCCGAACATCATGAACAGGTCATGCTTCATGTACCGTCTCAGCCGGGGTTCGGTAATGTCGTCCAAATGGCAGGTGGTGAAGCACCGCTCCGTCACCAGGATCTGGTCTGCGTGGCGCTTGGCCAGGGCGGTGGACTGCACCGACTGATCCGGCCGGCCAATCCAGTAGCGGTAAAGGTCTGCGTTGAGGTAGTACAGTTTCCGCACATAGGGCATCGTCTGATAGACCATCAGATTGTCCTCGTAGAAAACATGCTTGGGCAGCGGCTGCTCCCATTTACGCATAATCTCGGTGCGGAAGGTGCTGGAATGGATGGTGAGCATCTGGTAGACCCGGAAGGGCTTGGTGTCCTCCCAGGTGAAGATCCGGTTTTCCGGCAATACGCTGGAATAGTTGATGGAGCGGTCTCCGTCGCCGTCGGAATGGACGTAATAGTAGTTGGTCACCATCATATCCACGCCGCCCTGCCGCTCGCATTCCTCCAGCGCGTCCAGGAACTTGGGGAAATCAGAGCTGAGGGTGTCATCGCTGTCCACGACCTTGAAATAGATGCCGGTGGCGTGCTTCAATCCCTGGTTGATGCCCTCGCCGTGGCCGCCGTTTTCCTGATGGATGACCCGCACGATGTCCGGGAATTTCCGGGCATATTCGTCGGCGATCTTCCCGGTGTCGTCCTTGGAGCCGTCGTCAATAATGATGATCTCCACCCGATTTCCCCCGGGCAGGAGGCTCTGGATGCACTTTTCCATATAGTCCTGAGAATTGTAGCAGGGTACTGTGACCGTCAGAAGCTTCATTTATCTTTCTCCTTCGATTTCTGATTTGGCAAGGCTCAGCGCCCGGAGGATTACCGCGTCCATGTCGTAATAGCGGTACTCCCCCAACCGGCCGCCAAAAATGGTTTTGTCTTCCCCGTCCGCCAGCGCCTTGTATTTTCCATACAGGGCGTTGTTTTTTTCGTCGTTCACGGGATAGTACGGCTCCACCCCCGGCTTCCACTCAGAGCTGTACTCCCGGGACACCACGGTTTTTTCCTGGGTGCCGAACTCGAAGAACTTATGCTCGATGACGCGGGTGTAGGGTGTCTCCCGGTCGGTGTAGTTGATCACGGCATTGCCCTGGAAATTGGGCGTATCCAGCACCTCCGTCTCAAACCGGACGGAGCGGTAGCTCAGAGGGCCGTAGCAATAGTCAAAGTAGCTGTCAATGGAGCCGGTGTAAACGACCTTGTCCGCCAGCGCGTTCAGCTCGGCTCTGTGTTCCAGATAGTCCACATTCAGCCGCACCTCGATACCGGCCAGCATATTCTCCACCATTTTGGTATAACCGCCCATGGGAATCCCTTGGAACCGGGCGTTGAAATAGTTATTGTCAAAGGTAAGGCGCACGGGCAAACGCTTGATAATAAAGGCGGGAAGCTCCGTGCAGGGGCGTCCCCACTGCTTTTCGGTGTAGCCCTTCACCAGCTTTTCGTAAATATCCGTGCCGACAAGGGAAATTGCCTGTTCCTCCAAATTCTTCGGCTCCGTGATTCCGGCGGCCTGCCGCTGACGGGCGATCTCCGCCTCCGCCTGCTGAGGGGTGGTCACGCACCACATTTTATTGAAGGTATACATGTTGAAGGGCAGAGAGTACAGCTCCCCGTGGTAATTCGCCACCGGGGAATTGGTGTAGCGGTTGAATTCCGCGAACCGGTTGACATACTCCCACGCGGTCTTGTCGTTGGTGTGGAAAATATGGGCGCCGTAGGTATGTACCTGGATTCCCTCGATCTCCTCGGTATACACATTGCCGCCGACGTGACCCCGCCGGTCGACCACAAGCACGGACTTCCCCGCCGCCCTCACCTGCCGGGCAAAGACAGCGCCGAACAGCCCCGCCCCCACGACCAGATAATCATACCCCATGGATAATACTCCTTTGCCGATTTCTTTACTGAGACTATACCATATTGCCGGGGGTTTGTCATCATAATTTTAATTTAAGAATTCGTTAGCAAATCAGTCCTGCCCGCTGACGGAATCCAGATTCTCCCACCCGAAGCGGAATATGGAT
>CAKTKF010000150.1 GCA_934569215.1 uncultured Oscillospiraceae bacterium | reverse complement strand
TGAAGATAGCGAAAATCTCTCCCTCCGGCTCGTCAATACGGAACGCCACGCAGTGCTCATTTTCGCAGCACACCGGGTGGACATGGCGCTGAACATCCTCCCGGGTGGACAGGCGAAGCGCCCCGTGAGCTTTCCGGAAGGCGATCAAGCCCTTATAGTAGCTGAGAACGTCCTGATATTCCGGCTTGTCCAGAGTCGCCCATTTCAGAGAATTGACGCTGTCCGGGGAGCGGTAGCTGTTGTCGTCAAAGCCGCCGTGCTTTCCGGGCTTGGTGCGGAGCATTTCCTCACCGGCTTGCAGGAAGGGAACGCCCTGGGACAGCATATAGAACGCGGCGGCGAGGTTGTTCATCCGAATCCGGGATTCAACGGGCGCGTCCGGGGCAGTGAGGGCGATACGGTCAAAGAGGGTGGTATTGTCGTGGCAGGAGGCGTAATTCACGCACTGATTGGGCTGGGCAGCCCAGGACGGCATCCCCATGAAGCAGGCTTCCAGCGCCTCTTTGGGTACGACTGCGCCGGCGACGAAGCCCGGCGCGGTGCTTTCAAAGGTAGTACCCCGCAGTAAATCCCGGATGGTGTCGCTGAAGAAGCCGAAGCCGGGAACCATCGCGGAATTGGTCTGCACCGCCAGCCGGACACCTGGCTTGGTCAGCTCGGTCTTCATGTCCCAGCCCTCGCCGTAGAAGATCACGTTGGGGTGTTTCCGGTGGACGGCGGTCATGATCTCATTGATGGTCACGGTGTCGAGCAGACTGGCAATATCGAAGCGGAAGCCGTCCATGTGGTACTCGTCCGCCCAGTAGCAAACGGAATCCACGATGTACTTGCGCACCATGCTCCGCTCGGAGGCAGTGTCGTTGCCGCAGAAGGAGCCGTTGGAGTATTTGCCGTCACTGCCGATACGGCTGAAATAGCCGGGGACGATCTGGTTGAAGCAGAATGGCCCGGCGTCGTATACGTGGTTGTACACCACGTCCATGACCACGCTCAGGCCGTTGTCGTGGAGCGCCTTGATCATCCGCTTCACTTCCGCCACACGGACAGCGCCGTGAAACGGATCGGTGGCGTAAGACCCTTCGGGGACATTGTAATTCACCGGGTCGTAACCCCAGTTGTACTGGGGATGGGGTTGGCTCTCGTCGGTAAAACCAAAATCATACATTGGCAGGAGGTGGACATGGGTGACGCCCAGCGCCTTGATGTGGTCAAGGCCGGTGGGATGGCCGCCCCGGGTCTTTGTGCCGGTTTCGGTCAGACCCAAAAACTTGCCCTTGTTCTCAATATGGGCGCTGGGGTCGGCGGACAGGTCACGGACGTGCAGCTCGTAGAGAACGGCGTCGGTGATAGACTTCCCGGCGTGGGGGTCGGCGTCGGTATCCCACTGCGGGGGATTGACAGATGCCATGTCCAGAATCATCGCCCGGCAGCCGTTGACGCCGGTGGTTCTTGCATAGGGGTCGCAGACCTCCCGGGTCTGGCCGTCCACGGTGACGAGGTAGGTGTAGTAAATGCCGTTCAGGTTTCCGAATCGTTCCGCCGCCCAGGTGCCGCAGACGTCAGGCTGCATCCGAAGCTGGGCAAGAAGATCGTCGGCACCCGGGTCGCCGCTGCGGTACAGGCAGATGGAAACCGCCTCAGCGGTGGGCGCCCACAGGCGAAAAACGGTCTTTTCCGGCGTCCAGAACGTGCCCAGACTGCCGGAATAGGTGTATTTTTCTTCAAATTCCTGAGAAGAATATTGTTCGTACATAGTGGCGGATGCTCCTTATTTTTACCGGAAAACCGGAAATCGTTCCTAAAGTATAGCACAGTCCGCGGGGGAAGTAAAGAAGAAGGCGTGATTGTAAAGAAGCTTTACAATTTCCCGGTAACAAATTTTACATAGATTGGATAAAGTTAAAAGGAAACAGAAATGATAAAGAAAGAAGGTATCCCGGCGGGATACCGCAGGAGGAAAACAATGACTTACGAACAGGTGAAACAGGACGAAGCGGTCAGGGTGTACATCGACCAGGCGGACGCGTCGCTGAAGGCTCTCGGATTTACGGAGCACAGCTTCCAGCATGTGACCCGGGTCGCCCAGACAGCGGGTTGGATTCTGGAAACGCTGGGCTACCCGGACAGAACCGTGGAGCTGGTGAAAATCGCCGGATATCTCCACGACATCGGCAATGTGGTGAACCGGGTGGATCACAGCCAGAGCGGCGCGGTGATGGCGTTCCGGATTCTGGACAGAATGAACTTTCCGCCGGAGGAAATCGCCGCCATCGTCACGGCCATCGGCAACCACGATGAGGGTACCGGCCAGCCGGTGAGCGCCTTCGCGGCGGCGCTGATTCTGGCGGACAAATCCGACGTCCGCCGTTCCAGAGTGCGGGACAAGGCCACCGTTGCGCTGGACATCCACGACCGGGTGAACTACTCCGTGACGGACTGCCATCTGGAATTTGACGAGCAGCGCACCAGCATCCGTCTGATTCTGACGGTGGATACGGAGCTTGGTTCCGTGATGGAATATCTGGAAATTTTCATGAAGCGGATGCTTCTGTGCCAGAAGGCGGCGCAGGCGCTGGGACTGACCTTCCATCTGGTAATCAACGGGCAGCTGCTGGTATAAATATTTTGCCCGGCGTCCATTTGACGCCGGGCAATTTGCAATTACAGGTGGGAAATGCAATCCCGGATGCGTCCGACGGTGCGGTCACAGCCCAGAATCTGCATGATGGTGTACAGGTCGGGGCTGTCGGTCTTTCCGGTGACGGCCTGCCGCAGGAAGGTGGAAACATCGGCCACTGTGCCGGGGAAGGCGGCGGGGTTCGCCTTGTAGGCTTTCATATCCGTGGTGAAGCCGATGGCCTCGGTAATCTCCTTGACCTTGGCAAACCATGCGGCGGAATCGTCGGCAAAGTCGTAGACGTTCAGGAAGCGCTCCAGCACGTCCCGGATGACGGTCTTGGAGAATGTTTCGTCCCAGACGGGCGCTTCCAGGTACTCGTCGTAGAAAAATCCCATGTAGGGCTTGGCGTCCTTCCAGACGGCCAGGTCTTTTCTCGGCTTCTTGCCGCCCCGGCCGATGGCGAGAATCCGCTTTGCGTAGTCCGGGTCTGCTTCCAGCTTGGCAGCAAAGTCGGTGTCAAACTCCTTCGCCCAGTCCAGCAGCTGGGCGTACACGTCCTCCGCGGTCATGCGGGAAATGACGTTTTTCGACACATCCACCAGCTTGGCGTAATCGAACAGGCTGCCGGCGGGGTTCAGCTTCTTGGGGCTGAACTTGAAGGATTCAATGTCCGCGTCGGGGTTCGCCCGCCGCCAGTCCTCAAAATTGGAGTTCAGCACGGTCATGATATATTCCCGCACGGAGGGGATAGGGAAGCCCTCGGCCTTGTAGTAGGTCAGCGCCAGCTCCGGGTCTTTACGCTTGGACAGCTTGCGCTTGGAGCTGCCGTCCATCTTCATCAAGGGTCCAATGTGGACGTACTTGGGCAGCTTGAAGCCCAGCGCCTGGAACAGCTGAATGTGGAAGGGCAGGCTGGGCAGCCATTCGTCGCCCCGGACGACATGGGTGGTGCGCATGAGGTGGTCATCCACGGCGTGGGCAAAGTGATAGGTGGGGATGCCGTCGGATTTGAGAAGCACGTGATCGACGTTGTTCTCCGTGATGGTCAGCTTGCCCTTTACCAGATCGTCAAATTTGAACTGCCGGTCAATGCTGCCCTCGGAACGGAACCGGAGAACCCAGGGATTTCCGGCGGCCAACTGCGCCTGAATGTCCTCCATGGGACGGTCGCGCCAGACGGCGTATTTGCCGTAGTAGCCGGTGGTCTCCTTGTTCGCTTCCTGCTTTTCCCGAAGGGCGAACAGCTCGTCCTCCGTGCAGAAGCAGGGGTAGGCCTTGCCCTCGGACACCAGCTTCTTGGCGTAAACGTGGTAGATCGCGGCTCTCTGACGCTGACGGTAGGGGCCGTAAGCGCCGTCGTCGCCGTCCACGGTTGCGCCCTCGTCAAAGTTGATGTTGTAGAATTTCAGGGTATTGATCAGCACCTCCACCGCGCCGGGAATCTCCCGCTTGGCGTCGGTATCCTCCACCCGGAGGTACAGCACGCCGCCGGACTGGTGGGTCATTCGCTCGGAGATGGTACCCTGCACCAGATTGCCCAGGTGGACAAATCCGGTAGGGGAGGGAGCCATCCGGGAAACCACCGCGCCCTCGGGAAGATTGCGCTGGGGGAACCGG
>CAKTKF010000149.1 GCA_934569215.1 uncultured Oscillospiraceae bacterium | reverse complement strand
AAGTGCGCCCGGAACTGCCCCGTCAATGCCATCTCCGGCGTGGTCAAGAAGCCCTACACCATTGATTCCAACAAGTGTATCAAGTGTGGCGCCTGTAAGGAAAACTGCGCCTTTGATGCCATCTACATCGAAGCGTAAGGAGGGCAATCATGGGTACTATTACAATCAACGGAAAAAAGGTAGAATTTACCGACGAGAAGAATATCCTGACCATTATCCGCAAGGCTGGTTTCGAGGTCCCGACTCTGTGCTACCAGCCGGAGCTGTCCATTTTCGGCGCCTGCCGGCTGTGCATGGTGGAGGACGATAGAGGCCGCTGCTTCGCATCCTGTTCGGAAGAACCCCGGGACGGCATGGTGATCTACACCCATACCGAGCGGCTGCGCAAGAACCGCAAGCTCATTGTGGAGCTGCTGCTGGCCGCCCATTGCCGGGACTGCACCACCTGCGACAAGCACGGCAAGTGCAAGCTGCAGAAGCTTGCCTACCAGCTGGGCATCAACAATGTCCGCTTTGAAAATCACCGGGAGATCCAAAGCGTGGACTTTTCTTCCCCCTCCATCGTCCGGGATCCCAACAAGTGCATCCTGTGCGGCTGCTGCGTCCGTGCGTGTTCGGAGATTCAGGGAATCGGCGTGCTGGCCTTTGCCCATCGCGGCACGGATGCCACGGTGACCACTGCCTTCGACCGCAAGATGGCCATGACCGACTGCGTCAGCTGCGGACAGTGCCGTGTGGTCTGCCCCACCGGCGCGCTGACCATTCACCACAACATGACCGACGTCTGGCAGGCGCTGGGTGACAAAAATACCCGGGTGGTCGCCCAGATTGCTCCCGCCGTCCGTGTGGCCATCGGCGAAGCCTTCGGCCTGCCCAAGGGCGAAAATTCCATGGGCAAGATCGTGGCGGCGCTGCACCGCATGGGCTTCGACGAGGTCTTTGACACCACCTACTCCGCCGACCTGACCATTATGGAGGAGTCCGCGGAATTCCTGGAGCGGGTCGAGAGCGGCACAAACCTGCCGTTGATGACGTCCTGCTGCCCTGCCTGGGTCAAGTTTGTGGAAAACGAGTATCCGGAATTCAAGGCCAACATCTCCACCTGCCGGTCTCCCCAGGCCATGTTCTCCGCCGTGCTGAAAGACTACTACCGGGACGAGGCCAACGCCCAGGGCAAGAAGACCGTGGTGGTTTCCATCATGCCCTGCACCGCCAAGAAGATGGAGGCGGAGCGCAAGGAGAGCTACACCCACGAAGAAAAGGACACGGATTACGTCCTGACCACCACCGAGCTGGTTCGGATGATCGACGCCCACGGCATCAACTTTGAGGCACTGCCTTCTGAATCCTGCGATATGCCCTTCGGCATCGGCTCCGGCGGCGGCGTGATCTTCGGCGCCACTGGCGGCGTGACGGAAGCGGTTCTGCGCCGCCTAATCGAGGGCCACGACCCGGCGACCCTGCGCTCGATCGCGGAATGCGGCGCCCGGGGCGACGAGGGCATCAAGGAATTCAGCGTTCCCTACAACGGTCTGGATGTGAAGATCTGCGTGGCTTCCGGCCTGGCAAATGCCCGGAAGGTGCTGGAATCCGTGAAGTCCGGCGAAAAGGAGTACCACTTCATCGAGGTCATGGCCTGCCCCGGCGGCTGCGTCATGGGCGGCGGCCAGCCGGTCTACGGCACTAAGGTGCGCCGGGTGGAGACCCGCACCAAGGGACTGTACGAAGCGGACGGCGGCATGGCCATCAAGAAATCCAACGAAAATCCTCTGATGGACGTATTCTACAACGGCTATTTCAAGGGAAAAGCCCACGAGCTTCTGCATAATCCTCACGTATAAATTTATAATTTCTGGGGCGCATCCGTATGGGTGCGCCCCAACTTTTGTTTTCCAGAAAAAAGCGTAGAATTTTTCGCAATTTGTGCAATTTCCTGTTGACATTTTGTGCATTATGGTGGTATAGTATGTCAATAAGTATTCGGCGCGCGTACAAAGGTACGCTGGATAGAAACAAAAGGAGAGAATAGAATATGAAAAAAGTTCTTGCCATTGTGCTGGCGGCTGTGATGCTACTGTCCATGACCGCCTGCGGCTCCACCGCAAAGAAGGATACATACGTTGTGGGTATCTGCCAGCTGGTTCAGCACGACGCCCTCGACGCCGCGACCAAGGGCTTCCAGGACGCTCTGACCGAAGCGCTGGGGGACAAGGTAAGTTTTGAAGTGCAGAACGCCTCCGGTGAGTCCGTGAACTGCACCACCATCATCAACGGCTTTGTTTCCAGCAAGGTCGATCTGATCATGGCCAACGCTACCCCCGCCCTCCAGGCTGCTGCGTCTGCGACCAACGACATTCCCATTCTGGGTACCTCTGTCACCGACTATGCCTCCGCGCTGGAAATCGAGGGCTGGACTGGCACCGTGGGCGGCAACATTTCCGGCACCTCCGACCTGGCGCCCCTTGATCAGCAGGCTGCCATGATTCAGGAGCTGTTCCCGGATGCCAAGAACGTGGGACTGCTGTACTGCTCCGCCGAGGCCAACTCCCAGTACCAGGTGGATGAAATGACCAAGTATCTGACCGAGCTGGGTCTGACCGCCACCGCTTTCGCCTTCACCGACACCAACGACGTCGCCTCCGTCACCCAGGCGGCCTGCGATGCCAGCGACGTGCTGTACATCCCCACCGATAACACCGCCGCCTCCAACACCGAGGCCATTGCCAACGTGGTGCTGCCTGCCAAGGTTCCCGTGATCGCTGGTGAGTCCGGCATCTGCGAGGGCTGCGGCGTCGCGACCCTGTCTATCAGCTACTACGACCTGGGCGTTGCCACCGGCAAGATGGCGGCCAAGATCCTCACCGGCGAGGCGGACATTTCCCAGATGCCTGTGGAGTACGCGCCCCAGGTGACCAAGATGTACAACGCCGCCAACTGTGAGGCGCTGGGCATCACCGTTCCCGACGGCTACGAGCCGATGGGCTAAATTCTCCTGTAAAGCAACAGGCAGGGCAGGGTTTTTCCCCTGTCCTGCCTTGGCGTCATTCTGCGCCCGAGGCGGGCGAATTCTATATACGCAGAGGTATCAAGATATGAGTTTCTTCCTATCCCTTTTGAATGCCATGCCGGGCGCGATCACCCAGGGTATGCTCTGGGGAATCATGGCCATCGGCGTGTACATCACCTACCGCATTCTGGACGTGGCCGACTTGACGGTGGACGGAAGCCTTGCCACCGGCGGCGCGGTGTGCGTCATGCTCATGCGCGCCGGGTGGAATCCCTGGGTCGCGCTGCTGTGCGCATTCCTGGCAGGTGTCCTGGCGGGACTGTGTACCGGTTTGCTCCATACCCGGTGCGGAATCCCTGCCATTCTGGCCGGTATTCTTACCCAGCTGGCGCTGTACTCCGTCAACCTGCGGATTATGACCGGCAAGGCCAACCAGCCCATCGGCGTGGATAAGTACGATCTGCTGGTCTCCCAGCGGTACGTCCGGGAGCTGGCGCTGAATAACCCCATTCCCCTGGTGATTCTGTTCCTGGCGGTGCTGATCGGCCTGCTGTACTGGTTCTTTGGCACCGAATACGGCAGTTCCCTGCGGGCTACCGGTGCCAATCAGAACATGGCTCGCGCCCAGGGTATCAACACCAAGTCCTGCATCACCTTCGGACTGATGCTGGCCAACGGCATGGTTGCCATGGCGGGCGGCCTGCTCGCCCAGTATCAGGGCGCGGTGGACGTGAACATGGGGCGCGGCGCCATTGTCATCGGCCTTGCCGCCGTCATCATCGGCGAGGTGCTGCTGGGACGCGTGTTCCGCAATTTCGCCCTGAAGCTGCTGTCCGTGGTCATCGGCGCGGTGATCTATTACGTGGTCATCCAGATCGTCCTGCAGCTCGGCCTGAACACCAATGACCTGAAGCTGCTGACGGCGCTGGTTGTGGCGCTGTTTCTGGCGGTTCCCTATTGGAAGACCATCGTGCTTCCCAAGAAGAAGGAGGTATGACGATGCTGGAGCTGAAAAATATCAGCAAGACCTTCAACGCCGGAACGGTGAACCAGAAGGTGGCCTTAAACGGCCTGAATCTGACCATGAACGAGGGCGACTTCGTCACCGTCATCGGCGGCAACGGTGCGGGCAAGAGTACCATGCTCAATGCCATCGCCGGCGTTTTCCCGGTGGACACCGGAAAAATCCTCATTGACGGCGTGGACGTGACCGCTCTGCCGGAATACAAGCGGGCAAAATATATTGGGCGGGTGTTCCAGGATCCCATGATGGGTACCGCCGCCACC
>CAKTKF010000148.1 GCA_934569215.1 uncultured Oscillospiraceae bacterium | reverse complement strand
ACCCAGTCCGTTCCGATTCCCGCCGCGCGAAGCTCGCCTTGAATATACTCCGCCGGGAAATCCCGCCCCGTCATGGTTACCAGGGTCACGTCGTCTCCCAGGGTTTTCAGCGCCTTGGAAATGTTGTACGCCACGCCGGACACGGCGGTGTTCACCCCGAAAAAGGGGTAATCAATGGGATAATAGTTCACCGGAAACTGCCGCACCCGCACGGTCGTCTCCGTGTTGATCAGCCCGGATACCCAAATTTTCGCCATAAATCTCCCTCATACAGGCAAAACCGCTGCGGCCACTGCGATCACAATGGCGGGCAGCAAATTCGCCACCTTCACTTTCTTTCCGAAAACTAGATTGATGCCCACGCAGAAAATCAGCACATTTCCCACCAGCGACAGGTTCGCCAGCGCCCCTTCGGTCATGACCGGCCGCACCAGCCCCGCAAGTGCCGTGATACTGCCTTGCAGCACCGCCACGGGAATTGCGGAAAACGCCGCGCCCTTTCCCATGGAGCTGCTCATCACCATTATGATGATCAAATCCAGCACCGCTTTGGTCGCAAGGATGGAATAATCCCCGGTCAGCCCGTCCTGAATGGCGCCGACAATCGCCATCGCCCCGATGCAGACGGTCAGGGACGCGCTGACGAAGGCATTGACGAAGGTCTTGTCCTTGGCGTTCCCGGTTTTGACCTTCAGCCACTGCCCCAGCCGCTCAAACGCCCCCTCGATGTTCATTGCTTCCCCGATCACGGCGCCAATGGCAAGGCACCCGATGATCAGCAACGCGCCGCTGCTGGTGAGCTTTCCGTCCTGCACCGTGAGCATTCCTTCCATAGCGCCGGAAATCGCAATAAACAGCGTGCCGACGCCGCAGACCTTCATCAGCGTGTCCTGCGCGCTCTGGCTCAGGACGCGTCCAAACAACGCCCCGCACACACCGCCCGCAAGGATCGCGGCAGTGTTGATCACCGTTCCAAGCCCAACCATGTGCTTGCCCTCTTTCGTTCTATTTTGTTCAGATTCTACCCCATCCCTGCCAAAAAGTCAACCAAGCGCCGGGATATTGACTTTCCACCCAGGAAACGATATACTATTTTTTGAGGTGATACTATGACAGCATCGTCAGTCAAAGGTGCGATCAAAGGCACCCTGAAAGGCATTCTGAACACAGCCGCGCCGGTGTTCCGCCGGAAATCCGCCCTGGATTCCGCAAGCGCCCGGGAAACGCTGCTGCACTTCTCCCCTCCCCCCACGGGAACTGCGGCCGCGGACAACCGGATGCTGGAGCCGGAATGCGATCTGCAAATTGTGATCCCGGCCTACAACGTAGAAGCCTATCTCGCCCAGTGCATGGACTCCGTACTGTCACAGGAGACAAAGTATACCTATCGCGTGATTCTGGTGGACGACGGCGCCACCGACGCCACCCCCGCGATTGCGGACACCTACTCCGACGACCCCCGGGTGACGGTCATTCACCAGCGGAACAAGGGGCTTTCCGGGGCGAGAAATACCGGCATCCGGGAGATTTTCGGCAAATATCTCATGTTTATCGATTCCGATGATTTTCTCCTGCCCGGCGCCATTGACGCCATGCTGGACACCGCCTTTGCCCACGACTGCGATCTGGTGGAGTGCGGCGCATATTACGTGTATGAGGGCAAACAGTCCGTCATGCATCGCTACGAATCCGGCCACAAGGTCTCCGACCCCTATACCCTTCACGGCCACGCCTGGGGAAAGCTCTACCGGGGTGCGCTGTTCGAGCATCTCTGCTTCCCCGAGGGCTACTGGTACGAGGACTCCCTGCTCTCCTACCTGATTTTCCCCAATGCCAAAAACGTCTGGGTTACGGGACATATGGCCTACGGCTACCGCATCAACCAGGCCGGCATCGTCAAATCCTCCCACGGCAAGCCCAAGTCCGTGGACACCTACTGGATCACGGAGGCGCTGATGTCGGAACATGCCCAGGCAGGGCTTCCGGCGGACGACGCCTATTTCCGCTACATTCTGCTGCAAATCCGCCTGAACCAGCACCGGATCGCAGACCTCCCGGAGGAGATTCAGGAATGTGTGTTCGTCCTGACCTGTGACCGCTTCTGCGACACCTTCCCTACCGACCTGGACGTTTCCGGAAACCGCACGCTGGTAAAGGCTCTGCGAACCCGGGATTTTGGCATGTATAAAATGTGCTGCAAACTTTTTTGAAAACGTCCAGAATTTCTATCCGCCAAGTATATTGCGGGAGGTACGACAAATGGAAAAGAACCGGTGCGCCTGGTGCTGTGACGGCGGACTGAATCAGCGTTACCATGACGAAGAATGGGGCATCCCCCTCCACGACGACCGGAGGCAATTTGAATTTCTCATGCTGGAAGTTATGCAGTGCGGTCTCAGCTGGACGCTGATGCTGAAAAAGCGGGAGATTTTCCGTCAATGCTTTGCAGGATTTGACTACGAAAAAATCTCGCAATTTACCGACGAGGATGTCGTCCGGATCATGAACATGGATGGTATGATCCGCTCCGAACGAAAAATCCGGGCTGTCATCCACAATGCAAACCGCTTCCTGGATATCCGCAGGGAATGGGGCAGCTTTGACCGCTACATCTGGCATTTTACGGAGGGAAAAACCTACATCTACCCCAAGCACCACCAAGGCTTCTGGGAAGCAAAAAGCGAACTGTCCGACCGTATCAGCGCGGACTTAAAGCGGCGGGGCTTCAAATATTTAGGTTCCGTCACCGTATTTTCCCATCTGCAAGCCTGCGGCATCATCAACGACCACGCGCCGGATTGCTGGATGTACCGGCCGCTGCTGGCACAGGCGGATGTCATGATTCAGGATTGATAGCAGCGCGATCTCTTAACCTCAAAACGGCCGTTATGGTTTGATTCCATAACGGCCGTTTTCTTGTTTCTATACGCACAATACAAGCAATGACGACTGCAAATTTTTTCCCGTTACAGCACCTCCAGGCAAGCTTTCTGCAAGGCGGCCTCCTGCTGCCGGTACATGAGCGCCTGGGCATAGTGAAGGTACGGCTCGCAGCCGTGGCGGCCGATGTAGGTCAGGGCATTGGGCATCCTTGTCAGGGCAGAAACCAGTAAGATCATCTCCTGCCCCTCGCCAAAGCAGTCTGCCACGAAACGGAACCCATTGGAAAGCTCCGTCCCGATACGCCGGATCAAATCTTCCCGCCGCCGGACGTCCCGGTCAAACAGCGTGCGCAGAAGTGCAAGCTGTTCTTTTTCCTCCCGGATATGCGCCTGCTTTACCGTCAAGTCCATCTCTTCCAGTCGATGCAGTACCCACTCCTCCCGCCGGGCTTCTTCCGCAGAAATAAGAGCGTTCTGACGTTTTACTTCCAGACTTTTTCGGTTTGCAGTGAGGAACTCCGTCAAGGGCTGGTCTCCATTTTGATACCGCCCCAGCAGCTCGTGGAGCCGGACGACCGCCGCGTCCTCCCGGGCGTAGGCCGCGAATTCCGTTCCCAGCGCGTCCAGAACCAGATTCACCACGGTGATCCGCTCGTCAAAGCCGCCGCTTTGCGCCATGGCCACCCGCTCCTGATAAGCCCCCTCCGCCAACGTTCCGTTCAGGATTTCCGGTACGGCGTAATCAGCGCCGTAGGTCTGGTAGAGACGGTAGTAAGCGGCAAAGTCTCTGGCCGTTTCCTCATGGTGCAGGAATTGGGATACCAGTGCCTCGGTCACCGGAACCTCAAGCGCTTCATAGCCCTTCAGTATCTGGGACAGGTCTTCCCACCCCCGGGCTGTTACAAACGACAGCGTGTCCTCTGTCCGTTTCACCATATAGAACCGCTCCCGCTTCACGGACAGATAGGAAATAACCGCGCCGTGGAGCTGCTTCTCCCGTGCGTAGTCCAGCCAGATGTCCAAATCCGCTTCCACGTTGATTTGCCGCACCCGATCCAGCGTCACCACATCGAACTCCCGTACCGACTTATTATACTCCGGCGGGTTACCCGCGGCCACAATGATCCATCCCTCCGGAACCCGGTGAGTGCCAAAGGTCTTGTTCTGCAAAAATTGCAGCATGGTAGGCGCCAGCGTCTCCGAAACGCAGTTAATCTCGTCCAGAAACAAAATCCCGTTTTGGATGCCCGTCTTTTCCATCCGCTCATAGACGCTTGCCAGAATATGTGCTACCGCTGAGATCGACGCTGATTTTCCAACGCCACCCTTATTATTCAGGAATGTAATCACTTTCATTTCTTTCATGGAATATATCCCCCTTTTCTTTATGTATCATAGTATATTGTAATATAT
>CAKTKF010000147.1 GCA_934569215.1 uncultured Oscillospiraceae bacterium | reverse complement strand
GTCTACGACTATTCTCTGGGCAACCCCTCCATCCCCTCGCCGAAGGAGGTGGACGAGACGGTGCGCCAAATCCTCGACGACACCGATTCCCTGCTGATTCACGGCTACACCTCCGCCGTGGGCGATTATGTCACCCGGAAGGCCATTTCCGACGACCTGAACGCCCGCTATGGCGTGTCCACCGACCCGGAGGAATTTTTTATCGGCTGCGGCGCGGCGCCGGAGCTGGTGAGCGTGTTCCGGGCGCTGGCGGTCCCGGGGGCGGAAATTCTGGCGGTCGCGCCCTATTTCCCGGAGTACAAGCCCTTCGCCCAGGAGGCGGGGCTGGAATTTAAGGTCGTCCCGGCGGACATCCCCTCCTTCCAGATCAACCTGACCGCCGTGGAGCGGATGATTACGCCCAGCACCCAGGCAATTATCCTCAACTCCCCCAACAACCCCTCCGGCGTCGTCTACACCCGGGAGACATACCAAAAGCTGGCGGCAATTCTCAATAAAAAGGCCGCGGAGTACGGCCACCCCATTTACATCGTCTCCGACGAGCCGTACCGGGAGCTGGCCTACGGGGTGGAGGTGCCGTTCCTGCCGGAAATTTACCGGGATACCGTCATCTGCTATTCCTATTCCAAGTCTCTGTCCCTCCCTGGCGAACGGATCGGCTATGTGTATGTGCCTCAGAAGGCCACCGACGGCAAGGCGCTGTATTCCGCCGTTGCGGGGGCTGCCCGGGCGGGCGGTCACGTCTGCGCTCCCAGCCTGTGGCAGAAGGTCATCGCCCGGTGCGCCCATCTCCGCCCGGATCTGGAGAGCTACGACCGCAACCGCAAGGCGCTGTACGAGGGGCTGACCCGGATGGGCTACGAAATGGCGAAGCCCGACGGCGCGTTCTATCTGTTCATCAAAGCTCCCGGCGGCGACGCCAACGCATTTTCCGACGCGGCGAAGAAGAAAGACCTGCTGGTCGTCCCCGGCGACGGCTTCGGCTGCCCGGGATATTTCCGCATCTGCTACTGCGTGAGTCTGGAAATGATTCAGAAGAGCTTGTCAGTGTTTGAGGAACTGATTCAGGAGTTCGCGGAAAAATAAAATTCAGGCCGTTGGCAGCCACGAAAGTGGACGCCAACGGCCTGTGTATTACTGCTCACCGGGCAGGAAATCCGGAATGAACCCGGTATCCGCCGCCTCGGCCTCCTGGGTGAAGCCTTCCAGCTCGTTCAGATACATCCAGCTGAGCACCGCGTCGTATTCTTCACTGGTGACCCGGCGGTCGAAGGGGGCGGGCAGGCCGCCCATGGGCGTGTACTGGCGCATCAGGCTCACCAGCACCTCCCCGGGGGCGAAATTCTCCCCGATCCAGTCCAGCACCCGCAGGGAATTCTCCACATTTCCGGGCAGGATCAGGTGGCGGATGATGACGCCCCGGGTGACCTTCTCTCCCTCCCAACGCACCGCGCCCACCTGCCGCACCATTTCCCGGATGGCGTCGGCGGCCACGGGAAAGTAGTCCATCGCCCCGGACAGCTGGCTTGCCAGACGGGCGTCCGCGTACTTGAAGTCGGGAAGGTAAATGTCAACGCATCCCTCCAGCGCCCGCAGCGTCGCCACCCGCTCATACCCGCCGCAGTTGTACACCACCGGAACAGGCAGTTTCGGCCGCAGCGCCGGAAGGATCGTGGGCAGAAAGTGGGTGGGAGTCACAAGGTCGATGTTTTCCGCCCCCTGAGCGATCAGGTCTTCAAACAACTGCCGAAGTCCAGCGGAATCCATGGCCTTCCCCACAGCGCCGCCGCTGATGGCGGCATTCTGGCAATAGCGGCACCGCAGAGTGCAGCCGCCGAAGAAAACCGCGCCGCTCCCGCCAGCCCCCGCCAGCGCCGGTTCCTCCCATTTGTGGAGCATGGCCTTGGCCACAAGGGCGGTATCCGGGCAGCCGCAGAAGCCCCGCTGCCCCGCCGTCCTGTCCACACCGCACTGCCGGGGACAGAAATTGCAGTTTACATAATCCATATCCATCCCATCCTTTTGGGGTATCATATCAGTTTTTTCGCCTTTTCTCAACCCCGTACTTTACCGGCGGGAGAAAATGTGGTAAACTACAAAAATAAATATACTGTCTGCGCCCCTCGCAAACAGCTTTCAGAAAGGGGTAATCATATGGAAATCCGATTTGCCGAAACCCGGGATATCCCCGGTATGATCAACCTGCTGCTTCAGGTGGGGGAAGTCCACCACCGCATCCGTCCCGACCTGTTCCGGGCGGGCGCCCAGAAATACGACGAGCAGACCCTTGCCCGGATGCTCACCGATGACACCCGCCCCATTTTTGTCGCCGTGGAGGACGGGAAGGTGCTGGGCTACTGCTTCTGCATTTTGCAGGTGCGGGAAAACGACCCGGTGCTCTTGGACGACCGCACGCTGTACATCGACGACCTGTGCGTGGACGAAGCCTGCCGGGGCAAGCATGTGGGGCAGGCGCTGTACGACCACACCCTGGCCTACGCCCGGGAAATCGGCTGCCGCGCGGTGACGCTGAACGTATGGTGCGGCAATGACAGCGCCATGCACTTCTACGAAAAACAGGGGCTGAAACCCCGGAACATCCACATGGAAACCATTTTGTGAGGAATGCCATGCTAGTCAAAAACCAGATTTACGAAGCCGAGATCACGGACTATACCGCCGAAGGACAGGGTGTCGCCCACATTGAGGGCTGCGCCGTGTTCATCCCCAACGCCGTCGCCGGGGAGAGGGTGCGCGTCCGGGTGGAGAAGGCGCAGAAGACCTGGGCGGCGGGGAAAATCGTGGAGATTCTGGAAAAGTCCCCCCACCGGGTCAACCGGGAGTGCGAGGTGGCCAAGCTCTGCGGCGGCTGCGATTTCTGGCACATGGACTATGTTGAGGAGACCCGGCTGAAAGCGGAGCGGGTGAAAAACTGCTTAAACCGCATCGGCGGCGAAAATCTGGCGGAAGTTCCCATTCTCGCCGCCCCCGACTGCCACGGCTACCGCAACAAGGCACAGTACCCGGTGGCGGTGAAAAAGGGGCGCGCCTACGCCGGGTTCTACCGGGCGGGTACCCACGACGTGGTAGAAAACGCCCGCTGCCGCATTCTCCCGGAGGAGATCGACGCGGCAAAGGATGCGGTGATTGATTATGTAAACCAATACCGGGTCAGCGCCTACGACGAGACCACCGGCAAGGGGCTTCTGCGGCACATTTACGTCCGCCGGGGCGCGGTGTCCGGGCAGATTCTGGTGTGTCTGGCGGTGAACGGGGAAAAAATCCCCCGGCCGGAGGCGCTTATCCAGAGGCTGAGCGGGATTCCCGGCTTTACCACGCTGGTGCTGTCCGTGAACACGAAGCGGGGCAACGCCGTGCTGGGCGACCGCTTTCTCACCCTCCACGGCCCCGGCTATATCGAGGACACCCTCTGCGGCTTGAATTTCCGCCTGTCCCCCCGGTCGTTTTACCAGGTGAACCATCATCAGGCGCAGCGGCTGTATGAGATGGCGATCTCCCAGGCGGGAATCACCAAGGCCGACACGGTGCTGGACTTATACTGCGGCGTCGGCACCATCACGCTGGCCATGGCGGGCGCGGCGGGAAAGGTCATCGGCGTAGAGGTCGTCCCACAGGCGGTGGAGGACGCTCGGGATAACGCGGCACGAAACGGCATTCTGAACGCGGAATTTTTCTGCGGCGACGCCGGACAGGCGGCGCTGGAGCTGGAAAAAAGCGGCGTCAGGCCGGATGTTGTGGTAGTCGACCCGCCGAGAAAGGGCTTAAACGCGGACACCATCGAAGCGCTCCATCGGATGTCCCCCCGGCGTATTGTCTACGTTTCCTGTGACCCCGCGACCCTGGCGCGGGACATAGCGCTGTTAAAGGAGCGGGGCTACGTCCTGAAAACCGCCGCTGCAGCGGATTTGTTTCCGAGATGCGCTCATGTGGAGACGGTAGTCCTCTTGTCACGGGAAACAAATCCACTGACAGTTGAGGTCAGAATGGAAGTGGAATCCGGCGAGGTCAAGGAGCATCCGACCTATAAGCGAATTCAGGAGTATGTGCAGGAGAAGTACGGCTTCAAAGTCCATACGGCATATATTGCAGAGGTCAAGCGTATGGTCGGACTGGATATGCACAAAGCGCCGAACGCAGTGGAGCAGAGAAAGCATGAGTACCATCCCTGCCCGCCCGAAAAGGTCGAGGCGATCAAGGATGCGCTGCGGCACTTTGGCTTAATCTCAGAGTGAGTTTACGGCTAAAAACCCAGCATCACGTCAACGGCGTGATGCTGGGTTTCTTTTTT
>CAKTKF010000146.1 GCA_934569215.1 uncultured Oscillospiraceae bacterium | reverse complement strand
TTGTTCTTCTGGCCGACGGTGTTGGACACACGGGCAGCCATGGGAACGGCGGAAACACCGGCGGAGCCGATCAGGGGGTTGACCTTCTTGCCGGTGAGCTTGCACATCACGTTGCCGCCCAGCAGGCCGCCTGCGGTGGAAATGCCGAAGGCCACGACGCCCAGAACCACGATCTTCAGGGTGCTGGCAGTCAGGAAGGTGGAGCCGACCATGGTGGCGCCCACGGCGGTGGACAGCAGAATGGTGACGATGTTCATCAGGGCGTTCTGCGCGGTGTCGCTCAGGCGGTCGGTCGCGCCGGTCTCCTTGAACAGGTTGCCCAGCATCAGGCAGCCGATCAGAGGCGCGGTGTCAGGCAGCAGCAGAGCCACGAAGATAACCACCACGATGGGGAAGATGATCTTCTCGGCCTTGGAGACGGTACGGGTCTGCACCATCTTGATCTTGCGATCCTCGGCGGAGGTCAGCAGGTTCATGATGGGGGGCTGGATCAGCGGAATCAGCGCCATGTAGGAGTAAGCGGCCACGGCGATAGCGCCCAGCAGTTCGGGAGCCAAGCGGGTGGTCAGGAAGATGGCGGTGGGGCCGTCCGCGCCGCCGATGATGCCGATGGAAGCGGACTGGGGGCCGGTAAAGCCCAGCAGCACGCCGCCCAGGAAGGCAACGAACACGCCCAGCTGTGCGGCAGCGCCCAGCAGCAGGCTCTTGGGGTTAGACAGCAGGGGGCCAAAGTCGGTCATGGCGCCCACGCCCATGAAGATCAGGCAGGGGTACAGGGAGGTCTTGACGCCGATATAGAAGATATCTAGCAGACCGCCTTCCCGCATGATGGCGCCGTAGCTGTGATACAGGTCACTGGCGGGATTCATGAAGTTGTCCCACAGCTCCTGGTGGTAAAGACCGCCCAGGGGCAGGTTGGACAGCAGGCAGCCGAAGGCAATGCCCACCAGCAGCAGCGGCTCGAACTTCTTGACGATGCCCAGGTACAGCAGCACACAGGCGATGATCAGCATCACCAGATTCTGCCAGCCGCCATCGGCGAAGCTGGCGAAAATGGCGTTGAAGCCGGAACCCTGCCACAGATTTAACAGAACTTCACCAACATTGATGCTCATGGTGTATCCTCCTTAGCCGAGGACGACCAGAGTAGCACCGGTGTCAACAGTGGAGCCCTTGGAAACCAGAACCTGCTTCACGGTGCAGGCCTTGGGCGCCAGAATTTCGTTCTCCATCTTCATGGCTTCCAGAACCACCAGGACGTCGCCTTCCTTCACGGCCTGACCTGCGGTGACGTTCACCTTCAGGATGTTGCCGGGCATGGGAGCGGTGACGGCCTCACCGGCCACGGGAGCGGCAGCGGCGGGGGCGGGAGCAGCCGCGGGAGCGGCCACGGGGGCAGGAGCGGCAGCGGGAGCAGCGACAGGCGCAGCGGTGGGAACAATGGCCTCGTACTCATCCAGCAGCATAGCCTTGCCGGCTTCGACCTCCACCTCGTAGGTGCGGCCGTTCAGAGTCACTTTGTATTTCATGATTATTTGACCTCCTTAATGGAAATGAAGCGCAGCTCGTTCAGGGGCTTGCCCATCTTGTCGGCCACGATGGCCATAAGCATAGCGGCGGTTTTCGGCTCGACGTCGTGAAGCTTCAGCTTGCCGGCGGTGCCGGGAGCGGCGGGGGCGGCGGCGGGAGCCTCGGGTACGGCGGCAATGGCGGCCTTGGCGGCGTCAGAGCGGGCGGCGACCTTCTTTTCCTGAGCAATGAAGATCTTACCCATGATAATGACAACGGCCATCAGCAAAATCAGGCCGAAGAACACCACGGCGTAGCCCAGCAGCGCGACGACGGCGGCGTCAACGAAGCCGATATCCGTCAAAGTGGAAGATAACACCATAATGGTACCTCCTTAGCACTCCACGATGGAGTAGGTAGCAACGTTCTCTTCCTTGGCCTTGCGCTCCTCGAAGAACTTCTCGGCCAGGTTGGGGAAGGCAATGTAGCTCAGCACGTCCTCGTCAGAGCGGGCCAGATCGCCCAGCTTCTCCCGGGTCTTGTCCACGACAGGCTCCAGGGTGTCGGCGTAGCGGACGGTCAGAGGCTGCTCGTCGCCCAGAATCTGCTTCTGGATTTCGGGGTCGATGGGAGCGGGAGTACGGCCGTACTCGCCGCGGCAGTAAGCCTTGATCTCCTTGGAGACGGACTTGTAGCGCTGGCCGTCCAGCACGTTGCGCACGGCCTGCACGCCGACCATCTGAGAGGTGGGGGTGACCAGCGGGGGATAACCCATGTCCTTACGAACCTTGGGAGTCTCCACCAGAACCTCGTCGAAGCGGTCGAGAGCGTTGACCTGCTTCAGCTGGCTGAGCAGATTGCTGAGCATGCCGCCGGGGATCTGATAGGTCAGGCACTGGGTATCGGTGGCCATGGACTTGGGCATCAGGGTGCCGTCCTTGATGTAGTCGTCACGGACGGTCTTGAAGTAGTCGGCCATCTTCTTGGTGCACTTGTCGTCCAGATCGACCTCGTAGCCCAGCTGACGCAGGGCGTAGGCCAGGGTCTCGGTGGCGGGCTGGGAGGTGCCGCCGGAGAAGGGAGAAATGGCGGTGTCGATAATGTCCACGCCGGCTTCCACGGCCTTCAGGTAGGTCATAAAGGCAAGACCGGTGGTGGAGTGGGTATGCAGGTCGATGGGCAGCTCGGGAGCGGCGTCCTTAATGGCGGAAACCAGATCGTAAGCTTCCTTGGGACCCATGATACCGGCCATATCCTTGATGCAGATGGTGGAGGCGCCCATTTCCTTCAGCTCCTTCACCATTTCCACGTACTTCTTCTGGGTGTGGACGGGAGAAGTGGTGTAGGACAGAGTGCCGGAGGCGATGGCGCCGGCCTTTACGGTGGCTTCCATGGCGACCTTCAGGTTGTTCGTATCGTTGAGGGCGTCGAAGATGCGGATGATGTCAATGCCGTTCTCCACAGACTTCTGCACGAAAAGCTTGACGAAATCATCGGGGTAGTGGGAGTAACCCAGAACGTTCTGACCGCGCAGCAGCATCTGCAGCTTGGTGTTGGGCACGGCGGCGCGGATCTTGCGCAGACGCTCCCAGGGATCTTCGTTCAGGTAGCGCAGGCAGACGTCAAAGGTAGCGCCGCCCCAGCACTCAACTGCGTAGTAGCCGGTCTTATCGATGGTCTCCAACATGGGAGCAAACTTGTCGTAAGGCAGGCGGGTTGCGATGAGAGACTGATTTGCGTCACGCAGCACGGTCTCCACAAACTGAACTTTTTGAGCCATTTGTATGTAACCTCCGTAGATGGAATTTAAGTGGACGCATCGGGGGTGCCGATTTGCCCGTATATTTTTAGACCAAGAGCCGGGAAGCGGATCATGGTTAAAAACACGAAGGGGAAACGGGGGAAGTCCCAACTCCCACCAAGATATATACTAACACAAGGGGGAAAGGTTGTAAATACATTTTTTTGCTTTTTCGGTATATTTATATCGTTTCTTTGCCGAAGATTAGGGAATGGGGGCGGTGGGCGGCGCCGTAAATTGCCGACCGCAGTTGCGTTTTCGGCGGAAGTATGCTAGACTGTTGAAAAAAGCAAAAAGGAGAGAACCGATATGACAACCGAACGGATCGCCCCTGCAAATGCCCGGGTCAGAAATCAGGCTATGGAATGCTTCAAGATTGTGGCAGCTATTTTTGTGGTGTTTCTGCATGTCCCCTTCCCGGGAAAGACAGAGGGATGGATGCTTATCCTTGCCAATAGTGCGGTGCCTTTGTTCTTTGCCATTACCGGATATTTTAACTATGGTGCGAGTCAACGGACATTGACACGCCGCATAAAACATCTTCTGCGGCTCTATCTTGTAGCAATGTTGGCCTCGGTGGCCTTTGGGATAATTACCACAGAACTCACCGGCGGCAGTTCTGTAGCATTTCTGATAACCTATTTTCCAAAACAGGAAGAAATTATGAACTGGCTGCTTCTGCATCAGGATCCCCGGAACGGACAGCTCTGGTACCTGACGTCCGTATGCCTGTGCTATCTGATTCTGTATCTCTATGTCCGCTTTTTCGGTGACGAACCGGTGAATTATCGGCCGCTGTATTATGCCGCATTCAGCCTTTTTGCGGTCTTCCTCGCTCTGGGGTGTCTGGCCGCCGTGGTGGGAATGAACGTGCCGTACCATCTGTACCGCAACGGCTTTTTCTGTGGCCTGCCCATGTTTACCCTGGGCATTTTCCTGCGGGAATATCAGGATCGGATCCTCACAAACTTTAATCTGACCTCCGGCAAGCTCCTGATGCTGGCGCTGGCGGGTCTCATTCTTGGGGTCGCGCAGTATTTTACGGTAGGCATGGGGCAGGCGG
>CAKTKF010000145.1 GCA_934569215.1 uncultured Oscillospiraceae bacterium | reverse complement strand
GGGCGACACCCTGCCCGACGACATCGTATGCCCCCTGTGCAAGCACGGCGCGGCGGATTTTGAACCCATCGGGTAATTTAGGTTTGGAGGCTATCGGACTATGAACAAGTTCAGGACGGTTGTATCCGTGATCGTCATGGTCATTGCCGCGATCGTCGGCTTCTTCCTCGGTGCTTCTCTGGGGGACGCGCTGGGCGGAGCCATTCTGTTTGCCTTGATTTCCGGGTTTGCCTGCGTGATCTATACGATTGAGAACCGGGAGAAATAAACCGACTTATAGTAGAATCCTCCGCATGAACAAAATCATGCGGAGGATTTTCTATGCATTTCGTTAACAGACGGCCTTTTCCTTCACGGCGATCCAAATTTCACACTGATAATTGGGATCCTGCGTATTTGCCGAAGAATAGACCTCAAATTCCACATTTTCGGCATATTCATACTGGGCGCTCTGGGGGAAGAACTCGGTCACGACCCGATGATAGGTTTCAATGAAGGCGTCAGGCATTCTGCCTTTGCTGGTGAACACCGCATAGGTGCTGGCCGGAATAGTGATCACTTCCAGGTCATCGTCCACGTTTCTTCCGTCGTATTCCACGCCGATGCCGTAAGGAAACTGCTTTGCATCCAGCTCAGACGAGAAGCAGATGCCGAGAAGCCCTTTCATCACGGGGTTCTCCGGAATGCAGGCGACCAGTCGCTCCATCGTGCCATCAACGGCGCACTGTTGCCACAGCGCCGAAATTTCCTTGGAAACATTCTCGGGTTCCGGCTTCCCTACCCGCTTGCGCTTGCAGACGACCTGAAACGCCTCTCGTTTTTCAATTCTGTAATCCATTTTACGTCCTCCTGTTAAGGTTAGTTTCACGGAAAGAGGCGTAAAAATCTTCACATTGCCGCTGCGCTTTGCTTCGCTGGGGGCAATGCCGTGGAATCGGGTAAAGGCGCGGGAAAAGCTATCCGGCGTGTCGTATCCGTATTTCAGCGCGACCTCAATGATCTTCGCGCTGCCACGGGACAGCTCCTCTCCCGCAAGGGACAGCCTGCGCATCCGGATGTAGTCCCCCAGAGAGAAACCGCACAGAATGCCGAATACCCGCTGGAAATGAAACGACGAAGAATACGCCTGTTTCGCCACTTCCTCGTAATCAATTTCCTCGGTTATGTTCGCTTCCACGTAGTCGATCGCCCGTTGTATGCCCTGTATCCAATCCACGTTTTCACTCCCCCTCCGTGTGGCTACATTCTACCAAAACAGAAGACGTTTTTCTTGATTTTCCGTGCTGTCGGGTGTCATGCGTTCTCGTCTAAGTACGCCTGAATGCACTTGAGGAATGCCGTACCGTACCACGCGGCCTTGATCTCGCCTACGCCGGAGACTTTTTTGAATTCGCCCATGGTGGAGGGCTTCTTTTTTGCCATATCCGCCAGCGTAGCGTTGGAAAATACCATAAATGCCGGAATTTCCGCCTTTTTCGCCAGTTCCAGCCGCAGCTCTTTCAATGCGTCAAACAGCTGGGCGTCGTCCTCGGTGAGTTTTGCGGTCTCCGTGACCGGGGTTTCCGGCTCCAAAGTCTGCTCCACCAGCATGGAGACCGTCTTGCCCCGGTAGAGTACCTCCCCCGCCGCCGGGGTCAGGAAAACAGACTGATGTTCCTGATCCGTCCGCAGATACCCTTCCGCTTCCAGATGGTCGATCATAGCGTGAATGTCGCTTCGGGTTCTGTCCTTCAGGAGAGCGTAGGTGCTGATTTTGTCCAGCCCCAGCTCCTGCACCCGCTTGTTCCGGCTGCCCCGCAGAATATTTCCCAGCAGATTGGCGCCCACATTGTAGCCCAGGGCGTCATGCACCCGCTTCACGCAGGAAAGGATGATCTGGGCTTCCCGGGTGATGTCCACTGACTGGAAATTCCCCTTGCAGCTGCCGCAGTTGCCGCACATCGCCGGGTGCAGCTGCCCAAAGTAGTCCAGAATGTAGCCCCGCAGACAGCTTTTCGTCTTGCAGTAGCCGACCATGGCCTCCAGCCGTTCCAGATCCTGCCGCCGCACCTCTTCCCGCTGCACCGGATCCATTTCCTCGTTGTCGGAGCCGTTGTTGATGAGGAACCGGGCGGTCTGCACGTCTCCGGGGCTGAACAGCAGGATGCAGTCCGCTTCTGCCCCGTCCCGTCCGGCGCGGCCGGCCTCCTGATAGTAGGCTTCGATGCTTTTCGGCATATTGTAGTGAATGACAAAGCTGACGTTGGACTTGTCGATGCCCATGCCAAAAGCGTTTGTCGCCACCATCACGGTCTTGCGGTCGTAGAGGAAATCCTCCTGATTTTCACCTCGCTCGGCTTCGGAAAGCCCCGCGTGATACCGGGTGGCGGCGTAGCCGTGGTCGCTCAGCAGCTCGCAGACGCTCTCCACCTTTTTCCGGGTGGCGCAGTAGACGATGCCGCTTTTCCCCTTTCGTCCGGCGAGCAGCCGGAGAAGCGCCTTGTCCTTGGATTCCGGCTGGATGACTTCAAAATACAGGTTCGGCCGGTCAAAGCCCGTGACCTCCCGCACCGGACTGCGCAGCTCCAGAATCCGCTCCACGTCCTCCTGCACGCTTCGGGTTGCGGTAGCGGTGAACGCCCCCACCACCGGACGCTTCGGCAGGCTGTCGATGAACTGCACAATTCGTAAATAGCTGGGGCGGAAATCCTGCCCCCACTGGGAAATGCAGTGGGCTTCGTCCACCGCAACAAAAGAGATGTTCAGCTTCTCCACCACCCCGCCAAAGCCAGGATAGTCCAGCCGTTCCGGAGCGACGTAGACGATCTTGTACCGCCCCGCCAGCAGGTTTCGGTACGCCGCCTGCATCTGCGGCCCCGTGAGGGTGCTGTTCAGAAACGCGGCGGGGACGCCCGCCGCCTTCAGCGCCATCACCTGATCCCGCATCAGGGAGATCAGGGGCGAAATGACCAGAGTGATTCCCGGCAGCATCAGCGCCGGGAGCTGGTAGCACATACTTTTTCCGCCGCCGGTAGGCATGATGCCGAATACGTCCTGCCCGGAAAGCACGCCGTCAATGAGCTTCTCCTGCCCCGGCCGGAAGCTGGAATAGCCAAAGACCCGCTGCAATAGTTCTTCTTTCTCCATACCATCACCGTTTTCGCTCGTATGTTTGATGCTATTGTCGCACATTTTGCCGGAAAATGCAAGAGGAAATTAGAAAAACAGCGCCGCACAAATCGTGCGGCGCTGCCTGAACTTTAGTCATTGCTCTTGAACATGTCAGCCACATCGCTGATGGTCACGAACGCTTTCGGGTCGATGGAGCGGATGATTGCCCGCATTTTGGAAATCTGGAAGCGGTTCACCACGAAGTAAATAATGGTTTTGTCCGCGTCGGAGTAGCCGCCCCGGGCGGCGATTTTCGTTGTGCCGCATTCGAATGCCTCCATCAGCGCGGCGCTGATCTCCTCGGCTTTGTCCGTGACGATCATGACCTCCTTGGAGCGGTCGATGCCTTCCACCACAAAGTCAACGGTTTTCAGTCCCGCCCCGTAGGCCACGATGGAGTAAAGGGGCAGAATCCAGCTGTGCATCACGCTGCCGCAGAGGATGTACAAAATGACGTTGTAGACCATGACAAAGGTGCCGACGGTCAGGCTCAGCTTCTTTGCGAAGATGACCGCCATGACCTCCACGCCGTCAATTGCGCCGCCGTAGCGGATGGTCAGGCCGCTGCCCACGCCGGAGATCACGCCGCCGAACAGGGCGCACAGGAGCAGATCCTCCCCTGCCAGCGGAGACGCAAAGCTCACGTCCACAGGGAGCACGTCCACGATGATCCACGACGCGGCGGAATACACGGCGACGGCAAACAGGGAATAGACGGTAAAGGCCATCCCCTGTTTTTTCAGCCCAAACAGAAAAAGCGGAACGTTCAAAATCAGGAGGAAAACGGAAAGTGACAGATAATCCGGCGTGATCTGGGAAAGGAGGATAGACGTACCGGAAATGCCGCTGTCGTACAGCCCCACCGGGGCTAAGAAAATGTTGACGCCAAAGGCGTTGATGCAGCCCGCGACAAACAGGAAAATAAAGTTCTGCCACCGCAATGATTTGGAAAGTTCGTTGATAAGCTCTTTTGTTTTGACCATTCTGCTGCTCCTTCGTGGTTATGATTGCCCCGGGTTCGGCGCTCTGTTATGAATAGAATATCATAATTTTATGAATAAATCTACCGATATTGGAAGGCAATTTGATCATTTTTCCCTCCGGGGCAAATCTTTACCGAATCTGATATGCGCTACTCAAAACAAAAATAAATGAGGTACACGAATGTGTACCTCATTTACCTGGTGGGCGAGGCGGGACTTGAACCCGCACGTCCGCAGTGAACACTAGAACCTGAATCTAGCGAGTCTACCAATTC
>CAKTKF010000144.1 GCA_934569215.1 uncultured Oscillospiraceae bacterium | reverse complement strand
CCGACCGTGTACGATCTGGGGCCGTCGGGGAAGACCGGCTGGCTTTACGGCGTGTTCAACCCGGCGCTGGCGGGCTATGTGCTGAAGGACGCGGAAGGAAACGTGCTGGAATCCGGCGGCGCGGAAAAACTGACGGACGCCGAATTTTATTCCTTCCCCGTTAGCGGCTCGTATAAATACGTCCTGTCCATCACGGAAAAGCCGGCGGCGACGCTTCAGGCGGACACAAGCGCCTATAACGCCATCCCGGAGGGCGGCGCAACGGTATTCAGCGTGAGCATTGATGCGGAAGACTCCAGTGAAAGCGTGGACAGCGTCGAACCGATTGGCTATATCACCGACGTTGGCTATGGCATAATCCGCTTTGAGGCCAATGAACAGGGCGCGATAGATTTGCCTGATTCTCCCACTACCTGCGTGACTTTCCGGGACGGGAATGGCGATATTCTGTATCAGACCTACAATGATGTGAGTCTGACGAAGCTTGAAACCGGCGGCTTCCTGCTGCGCGACACGACCGGTGAACCGGGTCAGAGCGAAGTCCTGATGGACGACGTTCCCACTGAGGGCGCAGATATATATAAGGTAACATTCACCACGGAATCAGAGCTGGCAGGCGAGGGGGGACATACCTGCAGCGGCAGCAGTCCGGTGGGTGTGCTGAAACGCAATGACGCGGGCGTCCTGTATTTTCAGTCGGACGACGCCTTCTACCGGGACAACATGCCGGAGGACGCCGTCATCACCGCCGTGGAATTCCGGGACAAGGATGATTCTGTTGTTTATAAGGCGGCGAACCCGTCAGGCGTGGGGGAATTTGACTGGGATGCCGACGGCAAAGCGGTCGTATTCTGGGTAACGCCCAGCCTGACGCAGAAGGTGATGCCGGAAGCTGAGACCGTCCCGGAGACTACTGCGGAGACGGTGCCGGAAACCACCGACGAAACCACCGTTACCGTAACAGTTCCGGAGACGGCCGCCGAAACCGTCCCGGACACGACGGAGGAGACCGTCCCCGCCGAGACGCTGTCCGCGAACCCCACCAAGCTGGCGGTAACCGGCACGGCGGCCCCAGACGTGATCTTTGTGGACGGCGAGTCCCACACCATGGAATACTGGGACAGCGACGCCCAGCAATCCATGGTGGTGGAGTACCGCTATGCCCAGCTGCCCGGCTACACCGTGGAGCTGACCCTTGCTCCCGGCGCGTACCGCTTTGACGGCGGATACGCCCTGCTGGAACAGGTGTGGAGCTACCGCAACAGTCTGTTCTTTGTCATGGGCGTGTGCCTCCTGCTGTTCGCCGTTCTGGCTGTGTACCTCTGCTGCGCGGCGGGCAGAAAGCCCGGCAGCGATGAAGTCCACGCCGCGGGCTTCAACTGCATCCCCCTGGACATTTACCTTGCCGGCGGCGGGCTGATCGTCTTCGGCCTTTTTATGGCAATCGTCCAATTCTACGATGCCGCCGACCTGTTCACCCAGAGCGTCCAGACCCTCTGCGCCGGAGTGCTGATGGCGGGCTACGTCATGAGCCTGATTTTCGTGAGCTTCTGCTTTGCCTGCGCCGCCCAGTTCAAGACCCCCGGCGGCTACTGGTGGCGCAACAGCGTCTGCTGGCGGTGCTTAGATTTGCTGGTGAAGTGCGTCAAGGGCTGCTTCTCCGGCTGCGGCTGGCTGCTGCGGAAGCTGCCCAAGGCGGCGGCTGTATTCTGGGACTTCCTGCTGATGCTTCTTACACCCCTGAGATGGCTGTGGAAGCAGGTAAAGAAGACCTGTGTAAAAATCGGAAAATCCGTCAACCGGGTGTATTCCATGATGCCGCTGACATGGCAGTGGCTGCTGACGGGCTTCATCATGGTGATGCTCCTGTTCGCCGCCCTTGCGGGCAGATCGAATCTGATGGTGGTGCTGAGCCTGTGCGCCTGTGTGGCCGTGGTGCTGTACGGGGCGTACTGCTTCGGCATCCTGCTGGAAAGCGCCAAGCGCATGGGCAAGGGCGACCTGGACACCAAGGTGGACGACAAATATCTCATCGGCGCGTTCAAGAGCTTTGCCGGTGACCTGAACGACCTGGCAGGCGTTGCCGTGGTGGCGGCGCAGAAGCAATTAAAATCGGAGCGTATGAAAACAGAACTGATTACCAATGTTTCCCACGATATCAAAACGCCTTTGACCTCCATCATCAATTATGTGGATCTGCTGCAAAAGCCCCACACGCCGGAGGAGGAGAAGACCTATCTGGAAGTCCTCAACCGGCAGTCCCAGCGCTTAAAAAAGCTGATCGAGGATCTGATGGAAATGAGCAAGGCCAGCACGGGGAACCTGACGGCGGATATTACGAAGCTGGACGCGGTGGAATCCGTGAACCAGGCGCTGGGCGAATTTGCAGACAAGCTGGAAAAAGCCCAGCTGACCCCTGTGTTCCGCCATCCGGAGGAGTCTGTCGCCATGATGGCGGACGGAAGACTTGCCTGGCGGGTGCTGAGTAACCTTCTAAGCAACACCGTGAAATATGCCCTGCCCGGCACGCGGGTGTATATCGACGTGATGGCGGTGGAGGGAAAGGTCATCATTTCCCTGAAAAACATCTCCCGGGACGAGCTGAACGTGGACGCCGACGAGCTGATGGAGCGCTTTGTCCGGGGCGACGACTCCCGGAACACCGAGGGCAGCGGCCTGGGGTTGAACATCGCCAAGACCCTGATGGAGCTGCAAAAGGGGCAGCTGCAATTGCTGGTGGACGGCGACCTGTTCAAGGTGACGCTGATCTTCCCCGGCGCATAAAGGCGTACAGGAACCAGCCGAGGGCGGCGCGGGAAATCCCGCGCCGCCCCGTTTGTAGAAAGAAAGTGCGTCGAAATACCGGGATATTCCGGCGCGGAGAAAAAACTGTTCACAATTTCGTCGCTTTTTATTTTCATTTCCGTTATTGCCTGTTCAAAACCGAACGGTATCTTAATAACAGAAAGGTTGCGGAAGCCGTGAGCCGCTCCCTTTCAACTCCGTAGATCCTCTTTTCTACCTCTCTTCTTTCCAAACCCTTTCGCGGAAACCCCGGTGCCAAACGCGGCACCGGGGTTTTCCACCCCCTTTTTGGGCGGCGGGAGCCGCCCCGGCAGAGGGGGAGCGGCTGCAACAAAATTGTAACCTTTGAAAGAAAACAGAAATCGAAATTAGAGATTGTCATTTTTCACAGCCGGTAAAAAACGAATTTTATGGTAAAATTTGGGGTAAATTTCTTAAGATAAGGGCAAATGTTTAAGAATGTTATAAAGTGTAAAGAATTCTGTTACATTTTGTAATTTTCCTATTGACATCCGGGAACGGATGTGATATCATGCAGACATGAAAGAGATGCCGGGTGCGGAAGCGGCGGAAAGCCTCCCCGATTGGCGACACCAAGGATTCCAGCGCCGGCAGCATTTCTAAAACAACCAATTTTCTAGGAGGTTAGAAACTATGAAAAACACAATGAAGAAGCTGCTTAGCCTCGTATTGGTGGCTATGCTGCTGGTCTGCGCGGTTCCTTTCCAGGCGGCCGCTACAGAAACTGACGCCAAGACCGTAAAAGTGAATGTGTACGTTGACGATGTACTTACCGCCGATAAGACGCTCACCGTCAAGCCCGGTGAGAGCGTTACCCTGACGAAGGAACTGGGCGAGTCTCTTGTCAAGTCCGACAAGGCGTTCGTCAAGTGGACCGGTGCTTCCGGCAACGAAGCCAACGGTCAGGTCATTCCCTACGAGAGGATTCCCGCTAACTACTCCGTTAACCTGTACGTCAAGAAGGTCGTTGCGGACACCCGCGTTGACGCGAAGGTTCCCGTTAAGATCTACGTTGACGGTTCTTACGTAAGAGACGGCGAGATCACCGTTCCCGTGGACGGCGCTGTGACTCTGACAAAGGAGCTGGGGCTGAAGCTGGTCAAGGAAGACAAGGAGTTCGTCAAGTGGACCGGCGCTTCCGATAATGAGGCTACCGACGTCACCATCAAATATGCCGGCATTACTGACGGCTACTCCCTGAAGCTGTATGTCAACACCAAGAAGGCTGAAGAGCCTGTCAAGCCCATCACCGTCAAGATCGTTGACGAGAAGGGCAACGCCATTGCCAAGCAGTTCGAGATCACCCCTGTGAACGGCAAGTCCTCCGTCATCGGTGACATCCTGACGCAGCGCTGGAAGGGCGACTGGAAGGATTCCTACGAGTTCGTCACTGCCAAGAGCGATGAGAAGGGCGGCACCCTGACCCTGTCCACCGTTATCAATGCCGGCGACACCCTGACCGTTACCCTGAAGACCAAGAGCAGCACCGACAACAGCAACACCAACAACGGCACCAACAACAAGTTCCCCTACAAGGTTTACCTGCACATCTTCAAGGACAACAAGGTCGACGATCCCGCCAAGACCA
>CAKTKF010000143.1 GCA_934569215.1 uncultured Oscillospiraceae bacterium | reverse complement strand
TGCCCGCGCACTCCATCTCGGACGCCATGACGCGGCTCTTTTCCCAGGCCTTCCAGCGGGAATGGAGACGGTCGCTATTGGGCATACTGTCCGGGTCATGCTGGCCGTAGAAGGAATCCTTGGACTGGCCGATTCCCTCCGCGAAGGGGTAGCCCTTGGCCTGTGCCGCTCGCACCAGTGCGTCCGTCACGTGACGGTCTGCTATGGCGGGGTATTCGATGGGTACATAGTGCAGCGTCGTTCCCTCGTCCCGCACGGCCGCCGTAATGACCACGCCCTCTAAGCTTTCGTCATAGCTCTCCGGGCAGAGCCGGCCGCAAGTTCCCACACGGATGAACACCTCCGCGCCGCAGTGAATCAGCTCCTCCACAGCGATTGCCGCAGAGGGACAGCCCATGCCGGTGCTGCAAACGGACACCTTTTCCCCGTTCAGGGTTCCCGTCCAGGTTTTGTGTTCCCGGTTGTGGGCGACCAGCACGGGATTGTCAAAATGCTTCGCAATCAAATCCGTCCGGAAGGGGTCGCCCGGAAGAATGACGTATTTTCCGATATCGCCTTTTTTGCAGCAGATGTGATACTGCTGCCCCTTTGCGTTCAGGGTTTCCTTACTTTGAATTGCCATACGAAGATATCTCCTTTTCCGACGTAACCGCATTTACCAGAATGGAGGATGCCAGCATCAAAACCACCGTCGCCAGCGCATAGTAGAACGCGCAGCCCACGCCGAACACACCCACCAGCGCGCCGGAGAGAATGGGCGTCATAATGTCCGAAATGCCGCCGGCGATTGCCACATAAGAGCTGGCAACACTGATTCGCTTATAGCCGATGCGGGTGGTAATCGCCACGAACAGGCTGAACATGACCCCCAAAAACGTTCCGGCAATAAACAGACTGATAAAATAAATTTCTGTTCTGTGAAAGGCAATGGCCGCCGCCAGAGCAACCATACCGACGATGCTGTTGACGATGACGATGATCCGTTCCTTTACCCTTTTCAGTATCCAGGTAAAGGCGAAGGAGCCGATCACGCCGCCCACATTATAGATTGTCAGCATGAATGCCGCGTTGGCTTCCGAAATTCCTATGCTCTGGGCAAAGCTCGCGGTGTACAGGGAAAGCACATTCACCGCACCGCTGTAACAGGCAACGCCGATCAGCGCACCGGCATAGGCCAGCCAGAGCTTTTTGGTGTAAAGAGGCTTGACCTGTTCCTGTCCTTCCCGGGTTTCCGCTGCCTTCGTCTGCTTTTCCAGCTTCACAAAGGGCAGGCACGCCAGAAGAATCAGCGCAATTGCCGTCAGCACGTAAAACGCGCCGTAGAACGGAAGCCTCTCCGACAGCATCACGCCGATCAGAAACGGCATTGCGAAGCTTCCCACGCAGAAGAACGCCTGTCCCGCACTCAGCGCACCGGCGTAATTATTCCGGCAGGAAATGCTGAGCATCAGCGGGCAAACGGCATCCTCCGCGCCCATGCCGACGCCGCCCAGGAAAGCCGCCGCCATCCCCGCATAGTAATTGGGGAACAGCGGGATGCCCACGAAATAGACGCAGGTCGCCAGCACCGAAATGGCATACACCGCCTTCGCGCCGATTTTCTCCACCAGTCTTCCCGTCAGTCCCACCGTGGACACACGGCCGATGGCAAAGGAGGACCCCAGAAGCACCACCGCATCCATGGTTCTGCCGTAGACGCCGATGAGCTGGGTCAGGCTGCTTCCCACCAGAAGCGCCGCTGCGCCCACCAGAAAATACAGGCCAAAGGCGAGAATTGTAATAAGGCTGCTGTTTTTTCGCATCGCCGTCAACCCAATTTCCTCATGATCTCGTCCACCGCGTCATCGATATGGATGATCTTCTTCTCAATGCCCAGCGCCTTACACACGCGGCTGACGTAGGGCTGCTTCAGCATGGCGTAGTCCAGAGCCTCCAGATCCCAGAAGATTTCCTCCGGAGTTCCCTCTTTTACGACCTTTTTCTTCGCCATGATGATCACCCGGTCAAAATTCTCCGCCACAAATTCCATATCGTGGGAGATCGTGATGATGGTCTTGCCCCGTGCCTGCATGGTTTTCAGAATCTGGGACAGCCGTCGGTTGCCATCGATGTCCTGACCGGCGGTGGGTTCATCAAAAATCAGGATTTCCGTTCCCATGGAGATAACGGCGGCGATGGTGACGAATTTCCGCACGGAAAGGGGCAGATTCATGGGGTTTTCGCCCCGGTAGATGTCCATGCCGGTAATCTTCAGGGCATCCTCTACCCGACTGTCCTCTTCCTCCATGCTCAGCTTCATGTTCTTGGGGCCGAAGCGAACCTCCTCCTCCACCGTTGCGTGGAAGATCTGGTCGTCCGGGTTCTGGAACACGTAGCCAACGATGCGGGAGACCTGCGCCGTGGTATAATTCTTTGTGTTCATGTCCCCCACCAGGACGTCGCCCTTGGTCGGGCGGAGCAGACCGTTGATCATCTTGACCGTGGTGGTCTTACCCGCGCCGTTCTGGCCGACAATGGCCACGTTTTCGCCGCCCTTGATGTCGATGCTCACGTCATCCACTGCCAGGAAGCCTCCGGGATAGGAGAAGCTGACATTTCGCAAGCTCAAATCCTTCATTGTGTGTCCCTCCCGTTCAGCGCAGCCGAAATGATCTCCACTGCACGCTTCTCAGTTACCGGTATTTCGGAAATCGGGAACCCCTTTTCCTTCAGCCTGCTGCCAAGGATCGCCATCTGAGGAAGCTGCACGCCCTGCTCCATCAGAGAAATGTCCGAAAGAACCTGCGCCTTGTCTCCGCCGGCAATCAGCTTGCCGCCCCGCAGCACCAGAACCTCGTCTGCGTACTCCGCGATCAGGTCGATCTTATGCTCCACCAGAATGATGGTGTTCTTCTTGTCCTTCAGCATTTTGATGATCTCGAACACGCTCTCCGGTCCCTGGGGGTCAAGCTGGCTGGTCGGCTCGTCGATGATCAGAATGTCCGGCTCCAGCACCAGGACGGAGGCCAGCGCCACCCGCTGCATCTGACCGCCGGACAACTCCAGCGGATTCTTCTCGGCCAGAGAATCGATGTGGGTCAGCTTCATGATCTCCTCGACCCGCTCCACGATCTCCTCCACCGGAACGCCGAAATTTTCCAGGCCGTAGGCCACTTCCTCAAATACGGTCTCCTTGACGCCGCTGATCTGGGTGAAGGGATTCTGGAACACATAGCCGATCTTCGTGGCAAGCTCTCCGCCGTACTCGCCGATGGGCTTGCCGTATACCAGAACCTCGCCCTGGATGTCTCCCTGGTAGAAGCTGGGGGCAAACCCCCGGAGAATTGCGCAGAGGGTGGTCTTGCCGGAGCCGTTCTCCCCCACGATGCCGTAGAATTTTCCTTCCTCGATGTTCAGAGAAACGTTCCGGATAGACGGCTCGTCCGCCAGAGGATAGGTATAGGTGACGTTTCTACATTCCATTACATAACCCATAATACGATCCTCCCTACGACGACCAGAACCGTGATAACCGTGCTGATAACCTTGACGGCGCCTTCCCAGCCGGAGCGGTTCAGGTTAAACAGATGTGTCCGTTCCCCCTGAATGGAAAAGCCTCTGGCTTCCAGGGTCAGTACCCGCTCCTCGGAGCTGGTGATACCGCTCAGAATCAGCGGCACCAGGGTGGGGAAAAACGCCTTCGCCCGCACCATCAGATTTCCCTCGGTCTCAATGCCTCTTGCCCGCTGGGCATCCATAATGGTTTTGCTGTTGGCCCCCAGAACGTCGATCATCTGCAGCGAGTTGGTGAACACATAGGCCACCTTGTGATTGATGCCGGATTCGTCCATGGCTCTTGCCAGCTCCTTGTTGGAGGTCGTCTGGAATACCCAAACGAAAATACCGGCGATGTCCAGAACCATAAAGGAAAGAGAAATGGCCGACTGAAGCCCCTTCTCGTAGATTTTCAGGAATTTCCACTGCCAGAGAAGCGCTCCTCCGGGTACGATGAAGGTCTGCACCACGAAAATCAGACCCACGACCAGAAGAACCTTCCGAAATGCCCTTGCGCTCTTCTTCGGCTGGCCGCTGGTCGCACACAGAATGACCACGACGAGGAACCAGGGAATCAGCAGCAGCGAAAGATTATGGGACGTCAGCTTTATGGAGTCGAAAATAAAGCTGCAAATGGAGTACATCAGAACCACCCAGAATTTTGTCAGGGGGTGAAGTCCCTCCAGCTTGTTGGTTTTGTTGATTTGGATTTTTTCCAGATATGTCATATCCTATCGTCCTTTTTGTTCCATATAAGACGGATTCCTTTGCAAAAAGCCAGGAGAGCCATCTCTGCTTTTCGCTTTGCCACATGGGAACATTGGATTCAATCCACGAGAGCTGTCAGCGAGGGGCTTTTCTCTGGTAAGCGGCTCCGAAAGCCGGGAAATACCGTATCTATTTCCTGCTTTT
>CAKTKF010000142.1 GCA_934569215.1 uncultured Oscillospiraceae bacterium | reverse complement strand
GACACGGTCTGCATGGTGACGCACAGGCCGCCGAAGGCCAGTATCCCCGAACAGATGCAGAACCGGGCAGAAACGTCCGCGACGGCAAGCAGCTCGCAGCAGCCGTTGGAAAGCTCCAGAATCCCCGTAATTGCGACTTGCACCGCCGCCGGGAGAATCCAGAAAATCCACCGTTTCAGAAATGCCAGCAGAACCCGGAAAAGCACCACCCAGCCGCATACCGTTGCCATGACCGTAATCGCGGTGTTTAGGGCGGAAGCGGGGGAGTGGGGACTTGTCTTCGTCAGCCTGACAGGAGCGGTAGACTTTCCCGGAATCACCAGCGCCGCGAACAGTGCGCCCGCGATATGGATGCCCCACAACGCCCAGGCCATCCAGCGGCGGGGGAACATGGCCGCCGCCATGCCGAAGAGGAATGCAGGCCCCGCGTTGCTGCAAAAGGAAAGCAGACGCTCCGCATCCGACTTTGCCAGCTGTCCGCCGCGGAAAGCGGCGGCGACATTCTGCGCCCCCACGGGATACCCGCCCAGAAACGCCGGGATCAGCAGGGATTCCGCCCCCTCCGGCATTCCGAACAGCCGCCCCAATGGCCGCAGGACTGTCAAAGAACTGCCAAGCAGGGAGCTTGTCAGCAGAATGGACAGCACAAAAAAGGGAAACAGGGATGGAATCACTGTCCGCAGGCACAGCTCGATGCCCTGACGCGCTCCCTCGATCGCCGTCCTCCCGTCCAGGATCAGCGCCAGCATCCCCAGACTCACACAAATTCCCGTCCAGAAATTTCTCCGTTTCACCAGACCTCACCTCGGAAGAATCTATGCAAATCGGAGCCTGTCCATTCATATGCTTTTCCCAAGGGGGCTGGTTTCATGGGGAAGGGACGAATGATTTTGCAGCGGCTGGCGGACGGGGCTGACCTTTCCGCGGAGCCGCTGCCGGGGCAGCCCATTGTGGAGATCGCCGGCGACCGGCGGGTGCTGATCGAGAACCACTTCGGCGTCAAGGAGTACAGCCGGGAGAAAATCGGGGTCAAGGTGAAATACGGTCTGGTCTGCGTCTGCGGCTGCAATCTGGAGCTGATCCGCATGCCGAAGGAGCAGCTGATCATTTCCGGAAGAATCGACGCGGTAACGCTGATCCGGAGGGGATAACATGGATATCTGGAAATCCTTGGACGGCATGGTGGAGGCGGAGCTGACCAGCGCGGAGCCGGGGGCGGCGCTGGAAGCAGCCAATGCCCGGGGCATCCCGCTTTATGACGTGATACAGGTGGGCGACCTGACCGCCCGGTTCCGGGTGCGCAGACGGGATTACCGGACGCTGGAAGCCCTCAGCGAAAAACGGGGAGATACGCTGCGTCTGCGCCGCCGGATGGGCGCGTACTGGACGCTGAAACGGCTTCTGACCCGGCCGATGCTCCTGTGCGGGCTGGCGGTGTTTCTGGCAGCGGCGATTTTTCTTCCCACCCGAATCTTTTTCGTGCGGGTGGAGGGCAATGTGACCACGCCCACCCGGCTCATTCTGGACGCCGCGGGAGAAAGTGGTATCCGATTCGGCGCTTCCCGGCGGGCGGTGCGGAGTGAGAAAATGAAGAACGCTCTGCTGTCGGCGCTTCCCCAGCTGCAATGGGCGGGGGTGAATACCTCTGGGTGCGTGGCCACCGTTTCCGTGCGGGAGCGGACAGACCCGGAGGTGACGGGACAGGATTCGGCGGTGAGCAGCATTGTCGCCTCCCGGGACGGCTTCATCATCTCTGCCACGGTGACCCGGGGCAATTTCCTGTGCCGGGTGGGGCAGGCGGTGAAGGCAGGACAGGTGCTGATCTCCGGCTACACCGACTGCGGCATCTGCATTCAGGCGACGAGAGCGGAGGGGGAAATTTACGCCCAGACAAGCCGCGATTTTGCCGCCGTGACCCCGGCAAAGTGGACGGCTCGGGGGAAGCAGACCGCCGTCAGGCGAAAATACAGCCTCATCATCCGAAAAAAACGTATAAATTTATGGAAAGACAGTGGAATTTTGCAGGGCAGTTGTGATAGAATGGATAGGCGATATGAACTGACCCTGCCGGGCGGCTTTCGCCTGCCGGTCACGCTGTGCGTGGAGGAATATACTTTCTACGATGGGGAAATGATGACTCTGGAGCCGGAGGCGGCGGAAGCGGCGCTTTCCCGGTTTGCCAGGAGCGCCTTGACCCAGCAGATGGTGGCCGGCCGGATCATAAGCCGGAAGGAATCGGTCACGCAGTCGGAGGATAAGTACCTTCTGGAAGGGACATACGCCTGCGTGGAAATGATCGGCCGGGTTCGCAGAGAACAGATTGGAGATACAAATGGGAAAAGTGGTTGAACGAATCGTCAACGCCGAGCGGGTGGAAGACCTGATCACGGTGTTTGGCTCTTTTGACGAAAATATCAAACGGATTGAAGAAGCCCTGAACGTCCGGGTGGTGAACCGGGGGACAGACCTCCGGGTCTCCGGGGACGAGGAAATGGCAGACAAGGCCGTGCGCACGCTGGAAGGGCTGCTGTCTCTGGCCGCCAAGGGCGAGACCATCGACGAACAGCGGGTGCGCTATCTGATTACATTGGTCAACGAGGGCAACGACGCCCAGGTGGCGCAGATGGCAAAGGATGTGGTCTGTATCACCGCCAAGGGAAAGCCCATCAAGGCCAAAACCGTAGGTCAGCAGAACTACATGAAGGCCATCATGAAGAACACCATCACCATCGGCGTCGGCCCTGCCGGTACCGGCAAGACCTATCTGGCGGTCGCCGCCGCCGTGGCCGCCTTCCGGGAGCGCACGGTGAACCGGATTATCCTCACCCGTCCGGCGGTAGAGGCGGGGGAACGGCTGGGCTTTTTGCCCGGCGACTTACAGAATAAGGTAGACCCCTACCTGCGGCCGCTGTACGACGCGCTGTACGATATGCTGGGGGCGGAGACCTTCCAGAAGTATCAGGAGCGCGGCTCCATCGAGGTCGCGCCGCTGGCCTATATGCGCGGCCGGACGCTGGACGACAGCTTCATCATTCTGGACGAAGCCCAGAACACCACCCGGGAGCAGATGAAGATGTTCCTGACCCGCCTTGGTTTTGGCTCGAAAATCGTCATCACCGGCGACGTGACCCAGATCGACTTGCCGGACGACAAGGTTTCCGGCCTGAAGGACGCCGTCCGGGTGCTGGACGGGGTGAAGGACATCGCCATCTGCCGCCTGACCGCCGCGGACGTGGTGCGCCACGCCCTGGTGCAGGAGATCATCAGCGCCTACGAGCGCTCCGCTCAGAAAAAGGAAGTCAAAAAACCGACCCGTCAGATTCAGGGCCGTTACCATCAGAGGAAGAATTGACATGAGACATAAAATCAACATCGTATTTGAGCAGCTGAGCCTACAAAAATTTGCCATCAAAAGCATCATCCGCACCTGTATCAACGCGGTCCTGGACGCGGAGGGC
Source organism: uncultured Oscillospiraceae bacterium (assembly GCA_934569215.1). Taxonomy (GTDB): domain Bacteria; phylum Bacillota; class Clostridia; order Oscillospirales; family Oscillospiraceae; genus Faecousia. The sequence goes on along the minus strand of CAKTKF010000142.1, from coordinate 1,013 downwards.
ATCGAAGTCCCCTGCGAGATCAACGTCCTTGTGACCGACGACGCAGGCATTCAGGTGGTCAACCGGGAGAGCCGCCACCTGGACAAGCCCACGGACGTGCTGAGCTTCCCCATGTTCCAGCTTATCGCCGGGGAGCCGCCCACGGACTGGACGGATTTCCAGGATCCGGAGACCGGGCTGGTGCCGCTGGGGGATATGTGCATTTCTCTGGAACGGGCGATCGCCCAGGCAAAAGAGTTCGGCCATTCCACCCGCCGGGAGGTAGGGTATCTCACCATCCACTCCATGCTCCATCTGCTGGGCTATGACCATCTGGACGAGGGCGAGGAAAAGAAGAAAATGCGCGGCAGGGAGGAAGCCATTGCCGCATCCATCCCCAACATGAGCCGGGACTGAGGAGAATAGAAAATGAAAACGAAATCCGCTATGATCACCATTGCCGGACGCCCCAACGTGGGCAAGTCCACCCTGACCAACTATCTCGTCGGCGAGAAGATCGCCATTGTGTCCAATAAGCCCCAGACCACCCGCAACCGCATCTGCGGCATCGTGACGAGAGGGGACACCCAGTTCGTATTCGTGGATACCCCCGGCTACCACCGGGCGAGAACAAAGCTGGGCGATTACATGGTAAATGTCGCCCGGGAATCCATTTCCGACGTGGATTTGACCATCCTCGTGGTGGAGCCGATTGCGTCCATCGGCCCCCAGGAGGAAGGGCTGATCGACAAAATCAAGAGCAGCCATTGCCCCGCCATTCTCGCCATCAATAAAATCGACACCGTGGAAAAGGACAAGCTGCTGGAGGTCATCGCCGTCTATTCCCAGGCGGCGGCCTTTGACGCCATCATCCCCATCTCCGCCAAAACCGGCGACGGGGTGGAGGATCTGCTGGAAACCTGCGGCAAATACGCTGAGGAAAGCCCCTTCCTGTTCCCGGAAGACGTGACCACCGACCAGCCCGAGCGGCAGGTGATGGCGGAGATCATCCGGGAAAAGCTGCTGTGGTGCCT
>CAKTKF010000141.1 GCA_934569215.1 uncultured Oscillospiraceae bacterium | reverse complement strand
GTCAGCGGTATAATAGTCCGGAATCGGATGGGCGGCGTTGACGAGGATGACCTCCATGCCCTTGGGGGTGAAATAGTGGGTCTCGCCGTCGATCTCCGTGGGACCCACGGCGGCGGAGCCGTCGGGCAGGAAGTAGTAGCTGTATTCGCCCTCCTGATACCAGCTGGTGGCGGCAACGCCGTTTTCACCGAAATAATACCGTTTTCCGCCGATCTCCTGCCAGTCCGTCGCCATGGTGCCGTCGGCCTGATAGTAGCGCAGTCCGTCTTCGGAGGTGAGCCAGCCGGTGTGCATGACGCCCTCGTCGGAAAAGTGATAGCGGTTTTCTCCGATGACGGCATCCTCGGTCAGGGGCTGACCGGCTTCGTCAAAGTAATAGATATCGCCGTCCACGTTTGTGAAGCCGGTCTGCATTTTTCCGTCGTCGCCGAAATAGTACCGCTTTCCGTCGATCTCCTGCCAGCCCGTGGCGAGAACGCCGTCGGGGAGGTAACAGGGGGTGCCGTCCAGCTGCTGCCAGCCGGTGAGCATAGCGCCGTCGCCGCCGAAGCAGTAGGTTTTTCCGTCGATGGTCTGCCAGCCGGTCAGCATGACGCCGTCATCATTTAAGTACCGGGTAACGCCGTCCTGTTCCAGCCAGCCTGTGGCGGGAATGCCGCCCTCCAGGAAAAAGTACCGCTCTCCGCCTATGTCCAGCCAGCCGGTGACGGGCCTGGCGTGAAAATCCCGATAATACCGCGCGCCGTCTTTTTCCGCCCAGCCGCTGCGATCGACTTTGGCGTCGTACACGAGCCACGCGGCGCAGGCCGAAAAGGCGAGCAGCTGAAAAATCAGCGCAACTGTCAGAATGCGGCAGGTTTTTGTTTTCATATTGCGTCCTCCGCGAAAAGTAACCGGGGGGAGCCGCCCCGTTTCGGCGGAAATCCCCTATACAATTCAGTATATCATCGGGCAGGGCAAATTGCAACCCGCTTAAGAGAAGCTTCATAATCTTCCAGCGACAATTCCTCCTGGAAGTGTTGCTTTTTGGGGCGAAATATGGTATTATGAATTGCAATTTGATGACATGGGGCCGCTTTGGTCGCAGACCCCGAACAGGAGGTAAGAAGCTTGGCAAAAAAAATACTGTGGATTCTGTTTGCCGTGGTTTTGGTTCTGGCGCTGGCGGTGGCCGGTGTCACGGGGTATTTCTGGTATCAGAACAACCACATTTTCGTTGAGGACGCGGTCTACCCCATCAACGCGGAGACCCTGGATCTGCGGGGGCAGGACATTTCCTTTGAGCATTATGACGCCGTCCACACCCAGCTGCCCAGATGTCAGGTTTACTGGGACGTCCCCTTCCAGGGCGGCAAGTATTCCAACGACACCACAAAGCTGACGGTTTCGGCGCTGACCGAGAAGGACATTCAGGTGCTGGCGAATTATTTCCCCGATTTGAAAACCCTGGACGCCACTGCTTGCAGCGATTACGCGATGCTGGAATCCGCCAAGCAGCAGCTGCCCGGATGTGAGATCCTTTACGAAGTCAATCTGGGAGGCAAGTCCTTCGCGCCGGACGTCACCGAGCTGACGCTGGAGGTCGGGGACTATGACTACGACACCTTGATGGAGAATCTCCAATATCTGCCCGACGTGCAGAAAATTACGCTGAAGAAGCCGGAGCTGTCCCTGGAGCAGATCGACGAACTGAAAACGGCCTTTGGGAACATCACCATCGACTGCACGGTGGACATCGGCGGCACGGAGTACACCATGGACACCACCGAGCTGAACCTGTCCGGCATTGCTTCCGGCGATGTGGCGGGCGTGAGCGAAAAGCTGGGTATGCTTTCCGGACTGACCAGCGTGGAGCTGATGAAATCCGACGGCACCAGCAACCTGACAAAAGAGGACGTCAAGACCCTGGAAGAGGCTGCCCCGGGGGCGTCCTTCCACTATGTGTTCGATTTCTACGGCGAGACCCTTTCCACCACCGAAACCACGGAAGTCCACATCAAGAACGTGAACATCGGCGACGAGGGACTGCCGGAAGCCCGTCTGGCGCTGGACTTGCTGGAAAATTGCAGCCGCTTTGTGCTGGAAAACTGCAAGATCTCCAATGAAAGCATGGCGCAGCTCCGGGAGGACTACCGGGATAAGACCAAGGTGGTCTGGCGTGTTCCCTACGGCGGCGGAAGCTGCATGACCGATTCCGAGGTCATCCGCTGCACCTACGAGCTGACGGACAAGAACGCCCAGAATCTGGTCTACTGCGAGGATGTGCGGTTCATGGACGTGGGACACAACGACGTGACCTTCCTTAAGGACTTCTCCTTCCTGAAGGGAATGCCCAAGCTGGAAGCCATTATCATTTCCAGCGCCTATGTCTCCGATCTGACCCCCTTCGCCAACTGCAAGGAGCTGAAATTCTTCGAGGCGGCCTTCTGCGGCAATATCGAGGATCTCACTCCGCTGGCACAGTGCGAGAAGCTGGAAATGGTGAATATCAGCTTTACCAAGGTCAAGGACCTGTCTCCCCTGGACAATGTTCCCATCAAGACCCTGTTCGCCCAGAACTACAGCGCCAAGCGGGTCTCGGCGGAGGAACAGAAGCGGTTTGCCGAGGTTCACCCCGACTGCCTGACCCAGTACACCGGCGATCAGCCCTACGGCCGGGGCTGGCGGTACGACGAGCACGACAAATACCTGCCCTACTACGGGATGCTCCGGAAGGTTTTCCGTCTGGACGATGACATCATCCCCAACAGCGTGGGCTGGTATTTAAGAGAGGGCGACACCGACCTGCCCACGGCGGAGTCCTGAATCTGAATAAGCGAAGCTCTCCCGAAATCCGGGAGAGCTTTTACTATACGGTTGGCAGAATGCGCGGCCAAAGAAACGGCAATACTTCTTTGCAAAATCCGAATCTTATGGTATAATCGATACAAAAGGAGGGATTCCCATGAATCTGGAAGAATTAAAAAGAAAGATGGACAAGGAGCACTATATCTATGACGATACGCTCTCGACGGTGCTGTACGTGGCCTTGCAGCTGGGCAGGCCGCTTTTGATCGAGGGCGCCGCCGGTGTGGGCAAGACCGAGGTGGCCAAGGTCATGGCCGCCGCTCTTGACCGGGAGCTGGTGCGGCTGCAATGCTACGAGGGGCTGGACGAGAGCAAGGCGCTCTACGAGTGGAACTATCAGAAGCAGCTATTGTCCATTCAGGTGAACATGAACGCCCAGGATAGGGAAGCGCTGACCCGCTCGTTGTTCAGCGACGAATACCTGCTGGAACGGCCGCTGCTGAAATCCATCCGCTCGGAGAAGCCCGTGGTGCTGCTGATCGACGAGATCGACAAGGCCGACGAGGAATTTGAGGCGTTTCTCCTGGAGCTGCTGTCGGAAATGCAGGTGACGATCCCGGAGGTGGGGACGATCAAGGCCAATTCCGTCCCCTTCGTGGTGCTGACCTCCAACCGGGCAAGACCTCTGTCCGAAGCCCTGCGGCGGCGGTGCGCCTATCTGTATATCGAGTACCCGGATATGGAAAAGGAGCTAGCCATCTTACGGGCAAAGCTGCCCCACGTGGACGACCGGCTCTGCGCCCAGGTGGCGCTGGCGGTGCAGAAGCTCCGCTCCAACGAGGTCATTTTGAAAAAACCCTCCATCGCCGAGACGCTGGACTGGGCGGCGGCGCTGGATGCCCTGGGCATCCGGGAGCTGACCCCCGACGCATTGCGAAAGACCGCCGGATTCGTGCTGAAAAACAACGAGGACATGGCGGCGCTGGACGGGGAAGAAACGAACGGCTGCCACTGCGGCGGCTGCGAGGGGCATCACCATGGCTGAGCCGGGCGTCTACCTGGAAAAGCTCTCCGCTTTTTCCCGGATGCTCCATCTGGAAAACTTAAGCATCAGCCCCAAGGAGACGGAGGACGCCGCCCGGCTGCTGATTGCCCTTGGCATGGATGACCGGGAGCGGGTGAAAACCGCCCTTCGCACCGTCTACGCCAAATCACGAGAGGAGCAGATCACCTTCGACCGGGTATTCGACGGCTTTTTTCTGTCGGAGGAGCAGATCCGCCGTCAGGCCAAGGAGCAGATGGAGCGGGAGCAGGAGCTTGAGCAGCACCGCAAAGAAGCGGAGGAGGAGCTTCAGCTGAACGGTCAGCCCATGGATCTGAGCGAAAAGCAGCGGGAGACCTACGCCACCATGCCGGAGGAAGCCCGGCAGCGGCTGCGGGGCTTCATGGAAAAGTACCGCGGCACCGCCGAGCGCAACCCCAAGCTCTACGGCGACTTCATCCATTCCGTATTCACCCGGGCGATCATGGAGCAGCAGATGCTCATGGAAAACGCCGGGGTGGGCGGACAGGAGATGGACCCGGAGATCGGCATTCTCTACCGGGACATTTCCCAGTTCAAGGACACGGAGATCCCCAAAGCAATCGAGCTGATCCAGGCCGTAGCCAGAGAGATCAACGGGGAGCTGGCGGCCAAGGGGAAATCCGGCGGCCACATGGGGAAGCTGGATTT
>CAKTKF010000140.1 GCA_934569215.1 uncultured Oscillospiraceae bacterium | reverse complement strand
ACAAGCCAATCCTTTTGCCTCTGGTCGGAGGTTGAAGCACTCATCTGCGCTGCAACTGACGGATGTATTCATCCACAGTGATGCCGTATTGGAGCAGGTTTCCGTCTGAACCGCGCAGAGTGAAGCCGCAGGCGCCCACGGAACGGATAGAACGCTGGTTCTCCGGGTAGATTTTTGCGGTTATCTTTTTTCCTCGCCATTCCCCAAAAACCGTGGCCAATGCAGAGCGGATGGCACTTTCACCGTACCCGTGTCCCCAGAGGGATTCCTCGCCGATGGCGTAGACGATCTCATAACTCCCGCGCTCAGATAATTCCCGCAGCTTCACAAAACCTATGGTATTGCCATTGGAACGGCAGATCAAAAAGAAACGTCCCAAACGGTTGAAATGGAACGTCAGCATGGGGGAGGGAACGGTCAATAAAAGCTGACGGAGGGAGCGAATCACGCTTGGTTCCTCGTTCAAATATTGTGTGATGTGGGGGTTTTCCATCCAACGGATCAGTAACTCAATGTCTCGTGGTTCGATTTCCGCACGCAAAAAAATAGAAGCGGCTTTCTTCATATCGCTTACCTCACAGTAAAAATACTTAAAAGCCCTTCTATGCGCGTCGCATTGACGGTTCTTTTATTATTAAATTAAGGATGGTATACCAGATATTCAGAAAATGTCAACCCATGTGCGCTTTTTTCAAATTCAGAACAGGAAAAAGCGACGGAATCACGAAGATTCCGGCGCTTTTTGTCAGTTTATGTGGAAGAAGCGCAGTTGGCGGGGGATTCATCCAGCTGTTTGACCGTAATGGAGGATACCCTGTGGGCGTCCAGCTCGGAAACCGTGATTTCCAGATGCTTCGTGGTGAAGGACTCACCCTTGACCGGCACCTTGTTCAGCTGCTCCATGACCCAGCCGCCCACGGAAACGCTGTCGGATTTCAGTTCCACATCGAAGAACTCCATGAAGTCCTCCAGACTGACGGAGCAATCGACCCGGTAGAGGTTTTCTCCCAGCTTCTCAAAATCCTCCTCGACCTCGTCGTGTTCATCCCAGATCTCGCCCACCAGCTCCTCCAGAATGTCCTCCATCGTGACGATTCCCAGCGTGCCGCCGAAATCATCAACCACGACCGCGATGTGGGATTTCTGGTGCTGAAGCATCTTCAGAATGTCCCGGATCTTGGTGTGCTGATAGACGAACAGCGGCTCCGTCATGATCTGGGAGATGGGCTGATCGGTCATTTTTCCGTTGATGTAGAAATCCTTCTGGTGGAGAACGCCCACGACCTGATCAATGGTATCCCGGTAGACCAGCAGCCGGGAGAACCGGGACTGGGTGAAGGCCTTCGCGATTTCCTCGTGGCTCTCGTGGATGTCAACGGCTTCCAGCTCGATGCGATGGGTCAGAATTTCCGCCGCCGTCAGGTCGCCGAATTCCAGAGCGTTCCGCAGAAGCTCGCCCTCGTTCTCATCAATGCCGCCGTCATGCTCCACATCTTCCATGAAAAGAAGCAGCTCTTCATGGGACATTTTGGCGTTGCCGTCCGTCTTGATGAAGCGGGAGATCAACTTTTTGCACTGGGAAAAGAGAAAATTCAGCGGTGTCAGCACCCATATCCACAGGCGGATAAACGGCGCGCTGAACATGGCGAAACGCTCCGGGGCGTCCTTGGCGATGCTCTTGGGGGTGATCTCGCCAAAGAGCAGGACGATGAGGGTCACGACCACGGTGGAGATCGTTGCGCCGATGTCGCCGTAAAGCGCGACGAACAAAAGCGTACCCACGGATGCTATGGTGATGTTCACGATGTTGTTGCCAATCAGAATGGTAGAGATCAGCCGGTCGTAATTCTCGGCAAGCTTAAGGGCCAGCGCCGCCCGTTTGTTTCCGTTGTCGGCGAGAACCTTCAGCCTGGTTTTGTTCAAAGAAGAGAATGCCGTTTCCGTTGCGCTGAAATAGGCAGACATGGCAAGACAGACTGCCATTGCGAAAATGCTTCCAATGTGATTCATACAAAGCTCCTTTTTCTGTTCATATATTGTCGGACAAGATCATACGCCTATACTCTGTATCGCAGGAGCTGGCGAAGATGTGCCATATAGGAGCAGGGAATGCGGGAGCAATTGTCAGCACCGTCGCTACTGTCGGATTCCACGGTTTTTCCTCCTTCCGTTATCACAAAATGAGCCGCATAGGGTTTGCCGTCCATTATAGCATGGCTGCGGCAAGGATTTGGTAAAGAAATATGTGCCGCCGTTAAAATCGGCGATAAAATGGGGAATGGCAGGAAAGAAAGAGGCTTTGCCGAAAAAAGGATGTTAAAAGTTCCGTTTGCAAAGATAGACTGTTTAACCGAACACGCCGTCTTCCGGAATTTGGAAAATCGGCTATTGACACAACCGGCCTTTGCGTGTAGAATGATGGCAATCGAATAGAAAAGCGATGACGAAGACGGATTTGATCGTACAGCCGATAGAGAGCCGGGGAGGGTGGAAGCCCGGTGGACTGCCTTCAAAATCCCATCCCTTCCGAGCCGGAGTTCCCCAAAGCCATGCAAGTAGGGTCTCCCGCGTGGACTGCGTAAGTGTCTAGGGCTTGTTGGAGCCTGAAAGGGGTGCGCTTGCGCGCACAATTTGAGTGGTACCGCGGGTATTTTATGACTCGTCTCAAAGAAATTTGAGACGAGTCATTTTTTATATTCTATTCAAAAAAAGAGGTACGGGAAATGAAACTGAGTAAAAAAAGTCTGCTGGTTGTCAGTGTTATGCTGTTTGCCCTGTTTTTTGGGGCGGGAAACCTGATTTTTCCGCCGTTTCTGGGGCAGAACGCCGGGGAGAACACCCTTCCGGCCATGATCGGATTTCTTGCCACGGCGGTGGTGCTGCCGGTGCTGGGCGTGGTGGTGGTCGCGCGGTTCGACGGACTGGAAAAGCTGGGCAGGCAGGTGGGGGCGCGGTTTGCGCTGGTGTTTACCGTGCTGATCTACCTGTCCATCGGGCCGGGACTGGGAATTCCCAGAGCTGCCTCCGTTCCCTTTGAGATGGCGGTGGCGCCCTATCTGCCGGAAGGGAGCAATCCGGCGCTGTGGATGGCCGCCTATTCGCTGGGCTTCTTTCTGATCGCCCTGTGGCTGTGCCTGAACCCAGGGAAGCTGGTTGACCGGATCGGCCGGGGACTTACCCCGGCGCTGCTGGCACTGCTGACGCTGTTGTTTGTCAGCTTCCTGTTCCGGGGAGAGACTGACGTCGCGGCGGCGCAGGAGGGATACCGGGAGGCGGCGCTGCTCAAGGGCTTCACCGAGGGCTACAACACCATGGACACCATTGCCGCTCTGAATTTCGGCCTGGTGATCTCCACGACCCTGGGGACATTCGGCCTGACGGAGAAGAAAGACAAAATGCGCTACACGGTTCTGGCGGGCGTGCTGGCCGGGTCGATTCTGGCGGTGGTGTATGCCATGCTGTCCTACATGGGCATGTGCAGCTCCGGCGTTTACCCGGTTCAGGAGAACGGCGCGTGGACGCTGCGGTGCATCGTCTATCAGGTGTTTGGCGGCACCGGTGCGGTGCTGCTGGCGGCCATCTTCACGCTGGCCTGCCTGACCACCTGCGTAGGCCTGATCAACTCCATCTCTCAGTATTTTTCCACCCTTTTCCGGAAAATCTCCTATCGGGCGTGGGTGTATATCATCACGTTTTTCTCGTTTCTCGTGTGCAATCTGGGGCTGAGCATGATTCTGAGCATTTCCATCCCCATCCTGAACGCCATTTATCCCGTGTCTATTGTGCTGATTCTGCTGGGACTGAGCCACGATCTGTGGAAGGGGAACCGGTTTGCCTATCCCATGACGGTGGCGGGAACCGCCGCGGTGAGCATTGCCTTTGCACTGGGTGACGCGGGACTGCCGCTGGGCGCTTTGGGGCAGCTGCTGCACAGGCTGCCGCTGTACCGGCTGGGCTTCGGCTGGATCTGCGTGGCGGCGGGAATGCTGCTGCTCAGCTTCGGGGTGAACGCCCTGTGGAGCAGGACGCACGCGACGGAGAAATGCGTGACCCAATGACCGATCCGCCGGCAGAACGACGCTGATAGAGGGCGTGGCTGTAAGGGACGTAAAGAAAAACACCGTAACCCGTGAAGGTTCGGCGCTTTCGTCTCGTCTGTTCTGTAGGCTGGATAATACCTCTTTGTCGATGCTTTTGTGCCATAATATAGGGCAGCACCGCACAATTGCGCCTTCGAGTCTCAGCCGCCTTTTTGCCCCACTTCCGCAGTTCCGAAAATGGGAAATACATACAGTATTCCACCATTTTTGGAACTTTGAATTGGGGCAAAAATTCTGGCTGATACTTCTCGCCGAATTGTGCGGTGTTGCCCTAGAAGTATTTTCTGTAACGCTCATAATACGAGCGTCTGCATATCGGCAGAAGAAATGCGGATATGCTTATACCATCCGGCCGATTGCCTGCAATGCTATAGAGTAAATTCCGCTGCCCCGCCGAAAACCGGCGGGGCAGGAATTCCCGAAAAAGGGAAATTTACGCT
>CAKTKF010000139.1 GCA_934569215.1 uncultured Oscillospiraceae bacterium | reverse complement strand
ATGATCGGCACCTATCAGAACATCACCATCACCGCCGCCACCACCTGGAGCCTGAGCGGAAAAGCGGCGGATATCTGCTGAAAAACATAGAACAGGACGGAATCAACATATGGCACAGGCAACGAATGAACTGACCCCCATGCGGCGGCAATATCAGCAGATCAAGGATCAGCACAAGGACTGCATCCTGATGTTCCGCCTGGGCGACTTTTACGAGATGTTTGACGAGGACGCCAAGCTGACGGCCCGGGAGCTGGATCTCACCCTGACCACCCGTGACCGGGGCAAGCCCAAGGAGGAACAGACGCCCATGTGCGGCGTCCCCTACCACAGCGTGGACTCCTACATTGCCCGGCTGGTGCAGAAGGGCTACAAGGTCGCCATCTGCGAGCAGATGGAAGACCCTGCCACCGCCAAGGGGCTGGTGCAGCGGGAAATCACCCGCATCATCACCCCCGGCACCGTCACCGAAAGCTGTATGCTGGACGAAAGCAAAAACAACTACATCGGCTGCATCTACGGCGAAAGCGGAAAATTCGGCCTTGCCTTCTGCGACGTTTCCACCGGCGCGTTTTTCACCACGGTGTGCTCCGATGCCCAGAACGTAGCCTCTGAGCTTGGTCGTTTCGCCCCCAGCGAAATTCTCCGCTACGGTTCCAATGTGGACTGCGAGGTCATTGAGGACGCCGTTTTCCGCCGCTTAAGCTGCTGCGTCAGCGAGGGAAAGCCGGAGCTGTTCGCTCTGGAAAGTGCGGAATCGCTGCTGGAAGACCACTTCCACGCCACCCTTTCCCAGATGGGCATTGCGGGAATGCCCGCTGCCGTCATTGCCAGCGGCGCGCTGCTGCAAACCCTTCTGACCCTGCAAAAAAACGATCTTGCCCACATCCGGGAGCTGCAATATTACACAACCGGCCGGTTCATGGAGCTGGATTTGGACGCCCGGCGGAATCTGGAGCTGACGGAGACCATGCGCTCCAAGGAAAAGCGGGGAACCCTTCTGTGGGTGCTGGACAAGACCCACACCGCCATGGGCGGGCGGATGCTCCGCTCCTGGCTGGAAAAGCCCCTGCTTGACCCGGTGGAGATCACCCGCCGCCACGGCGCGGTGGAGGAGCTGACGGACAATGTCATCGTCCGGGGCGAGCTGGAAGAGGCTCTGCGGGATGTCACCGACTTAGAGCGGGTGCAGACCCGCATCGTCACCGGCACCGTCAACTGCCGGGATTTGCTGGGACTTGCCCGGGGCTTCCGTGCGCTGCCAGACGTAAAGGCGCAGCTGCAAAAGTGCGACTCTCCCCTGCTTAAGAAGCTGGAAGCAGCCATCGACCCCCTGACGGACTGCGCCGATCGCATTGAAAACACCCTGGTGGACGATCCTCCCCTGACCATCCGGGAGGGCGGTATCATCCGCAAAGGCGCCAGCGAGGAAGCCGACCGCCTGCGGGACATTATGGAGGGCGGCAGCGGCACCATCGCCGCTATCGAAGCGTCGGAGCGGGAAAAAACCGGCATCCGCACTCTGAAGGTCGGCTTCAACCGGGTATTCGGTTATTATATTGAGGTGTCCAAGTCCTTTATCGACCAGGTACCCGCAAATTATATCCGCAAGCAGACCCTGGCCAACTGCGAGCGCTACATCACCCAGGAGCTGAAAGAGCTGGAAAATCAGGTGCTTACCGCCAAAGACCGGCTCACTGCGCTGGAATACCAGATTTTCACCCAGCTGCGGGAGTACCTTGCCAAGCAGGCCGCCCGGGTGCAGCAGACCGCCGCCGCCGTAGCCGCCGCAGACACCCTGTGCAGCCTTGCCGCCGTTGCTGTGCAGCGGGGCTATTGCCGTCCGGAGATCACTCTGGGGCGGGAAATTACCATCGAAAACGGCCGTCATCCCGTGGTGGAGGCCATGCTGAAGGATTCCCTGTTCGTCCCCAACAACACCCACCTGGGCGCTGAGGACAATCAGGTTTCCATCATCACCGGCCCCAACATGGCGGGCAAATCCACCTATATGCGTCAGGTGGCGCTGATCGTGCTCATGGCGCAGATGGGTTCCTTCGTCCCCGCCCGCAGCGCGAAGATCGGACTGGTGGATCGGGTGTTTACCCGCATTGGCGCCAGCGACGATCTGGCTTCCGGCCAGTCCACCTTCATGGTGGAGATGGCGGAGGTCGCCACCATTCTGAAATATGCCACCTCCCGCAGTCTGCTGATTCTGGACGAGATTGGCCGGGGTACCTCCACCTACGACGGCATGGCCATCGCCCGCGCCGTTCTGGAATACGCCGCCAACCCCAAGCGTCTGGGGGCAAAGACCCTGTTTGCCACCCATTACCACGAGCTTTCCACCCTGGAAGACAAGCTGTCCAATGTGAAAAACTACAACATTGCGGTGAAAAAGCGGGGAGAACAGATGATTTTCCTGCGGAAAATCGTCCCCGGCGCGACAGACGACAGCTACGGCATCGAGGTCGCCAAGCTGGCGGGCATTCCCGCTCCGGTGATCACCCGCGCACGGGAAATTCTCGCCGAGCTGGAAAGTGAGGGCGTCGTGGCCGCTCCTGCGGCGGCGAAAGAGCCGGAAGATCAGGTCAGCATGATGGACTTGGCCTCTCAGCAAGTGGTCGCTGCCCTCAGCGCCATTTCCGTGGAGACCCTGACCCCCATCGAAGCCATGAATGAGCTGTACAAACTAAAGAAAATGTTGGATTAAGCTATGAAACGAAACCGCAGTCTCTCTGCCTGTCCCACTGCCCAGGAATCCGTGGCAGGCGGCGTCTACTTTATTTTCCAGCTGGTGCTGCTGCCCTCCATTCTCCGGTGGGTCAACGCCCAGCTTTCCCAGCCGCTGACCCAGACGGAGCTGAACTTTACCTACTACCTTATCAATTTCCTGGCGGCAATTCTGATCTATCACGAATTCTTAGGACGCAGCGCCCGGCAGGCGACCCAGCACCTAGCGTACTTCTGTCAGGCTGTTATTCTGGGGCTTGCCGCCTACTATGCCTGCAATTTCCTGACCCTGCGGCTGATAAGGCTGCTGGTTCCCGGCTTTACCAACTACAATGACGCCGTTATCTCCGCCATGAGCCGGAGCGGACGTTACCTTATGGTCGTCAGCACCGTGATTCTGGTTCCCCCCGCCGAGGAGTGCGTCTTCCGGGGACTGATCTTTCGCAACCTCTACGGAAAATCCCGGTGGGTAGCCTACGTTGTCTCTATTCTCGCCTTTGCCGCCATCCATGTTCTGGGCTACATCGGAAAATATTCTCCCCTGGAGCTGGTCATGGCGGTGCTGCAATACCTCCCGGCGGGACTTTCCCTCGCCTGGGCGTATACCAAAAGCGACACCATTTTCGCGCCGATTATTATCCACGCCTGTATCAATCTGGTCGCCATCGGCGGCCTGAGGTGAATCTATTATGCCGAAAATCATTCAGTTATCCCCCCATATCGCCAATCTGATCGCCGCCGGCGAGGTGGTGGAACGACCCGCCTCCGTGGTCAAGGAGCTTCTGGAAAACGCGGTGGACGCGGGCGCGTCCAAAGTCACCGTGGAGATTCGGGACGGCGGCATGACCTTTCTCCGGGTCACGGACAACGGCTGCGGTATGTCCTCCGAGGACGCCCGGACGGCCTTTCTCCGCCACGCCACCTCCAAGCTCCGCTGCGCCGAAGACCTGGCCGCCATCGGCACCATGGGCTTCCGAGGCGAGGCATTGGCCGCCATCGCCTCCGTCAGCCGCATCGATCTTCTGACCAAGACGGCGGGCAGCATGTCCGGCACGTCCTTAAAGCTAGAAGCGGGAAAAATTCTGGAAGAAACCGAGATCGGCTGTCCCGAAGGGACGACCATCATTGTCCGCGACCTCTTTTTCAACACCCCCGCCCGGATGAAATTCATGAAATCCGACACCGTGGAGGGCAGCCGGGTCACCGCCGCCGTGCAGATGCAGGCACTGGCCCACCCGGAGGTGGCCATTCAGTTCCTCCGGGACGGCAAACAGGTGCTCTCCACCCCGGGAAACGGCGGCTTGCAGGCAGCAGTCTACTGCGTCTATGGCCGGGATTTTGCCCGAATGGTGAAGGTGGACAGCCGGTGGGAATCCTACACCCTGACCGGCTACGTCTCCAAGCCCACCGACGCCCGCCCCAGCCGGGGTCTGCAAACCTTTTTTGTCAACGACCGCCCCGTAAAATCCAAGCTGCTGGTTTCCGCTCTGGAGGAAGCCTACCGCAACCAGATCATGGTGGGGAAATTCCCCGCCTGCGTGCTGCATCTGACTCTGCCGCCCAACGCCGTGGACGTGAATGTCCACCCGGCGAAGACGGAGGTAAAATTCCTGTCGGAAAAAGCGGTATTTGACTGCGTCCACTACGGCGTTCTGGGAGCGCTGAACACCCAGACCGACCGCCCCGAGATCCGGTTCCGGGCGCCCGCCGGGGAGACTGCCGCACCGGTCACGCCTGACGCTCCCGTCAAGGCATCCACCCCGCCTCAGATGCCGCCTCGTCCGGAAAATCCCGCCCCCAAGGGCAGCTTCTTCCGCACCATGACGCCCCAGGAGTACAAAACC